>CAZALL010000041.1:10025-12204 GCA_964485955.1 uncultured Treponema sp.
TAGATAGTGCACTTTCTATAGTAATTTTTACAATTCCTTCACTTGAAGAAAAAGTTATGACTTTTGTAGATTCTTACAATAAGAGTGAAGGTGTAAAAAAGACTGTAAATGTAATTACAAAAGATTTTTGGACTAATCTTATTCTTTTACAGCAGATGTCTTTGCTTTGTGAACAAAATTGCTGTGACTGTGCTGTTTATGCATGGGCTTCCTGTCCATTTCTTGATTCTGCTTTAACAAAAGATGTAATTGATTCTCATGAAAAATATCTTGCAGAATATACATATGCTGACGGTTATCCTTATGGTTTTGCTCCTGAAGTAATTGCAGGCGGTGCTTTAAATATTCTGTCTTCTTTGGCAACTTCAGTAAGATCTCAAGAAGGTGCAGAAAGTGTATGCGAACACAGCATTTTTAATGTAATGAAGGCAGATCTTAATTCTTTTGAAATCGAAACAGTAATAGCTCCAAAGGATTTTAGAAGTTACAGACTTTATTTTTCGAGTCGCACAAAACTTGAAACTCTTTCCTGCATAAAATTATATGAAGAAGCAAAAAAGCAGAATGTTCCGTTAAAAGCTGATGATTTAACTCTTCTTGCAATTCATTCAGCAGATGTCCAGATGACAGTTCCTGCATTTTATAATGTACAGATTGCTTCAATGGTTAACAGTCAGCACAAGTATTCTCCTTATGTAAATGCCTTTAGTAAAAAATATGGTTTTTCTCCTGTTGGTCTTGAAGATTATTCACAGTGCATGAAGATAGAAGAATTTAATGCTCTGCTTTACCAGATAAGTGAATTTTCAGATGAAGCTGTTGTATCTTTGAGTGCCTGGGGAGAGCCTTTGTTATTGCCTAATTTATGTGAATATATAAAAGCTGCTTTAAAATACGATGGTATTTCTCTTTTAATCGAAACAGATGGTTTTAAAGTTACTCCTCAGCTTGCCTGTCAAATTGCAGATATTGTAAGTGATTCAGCTCCAAGACGAAATAAAAAAAGTGCAATAACGTGGATAGTTTTACTTGATTCATGTACAAAAGAAATGCATGGAAAAATGTTTGGCACAAATGAAGAAGGCCTTGAAAAAAGTCCTTTCGACAGAGCACGGGATGCAGTTATAACTTTAGAAAATTATTTTCCAGGTGATGTATATCCTCAATTTTTGCGCGTTAAGGAAAATGAATGTCAGCTTGAAACTTTTTACCGCTATTATCATGATGAAAATTCTCCTTCAAAGGGAAAACTTATAATTCAAAAATATGATTCTTACTGCGGTTTTATGGCAGATGAAAAGCCTGCAGATCTTTCACCTTTAGAAAGAAACGTATGCTGGCATTTAAAAAGAGATATGACTGTTTTAAGTGACGGAAGTGTGCCTTTATGTAAAGAAATGCTTCTTGACGGCAGTATGGGAAATGTGTTTAATGAAGGAATTGAATCAGTCTGGAATAAAATCCGTGTAAAGACTTGTGAACAGCTTAAAGGCTGTATTGGCGAAAAATGCAGGGCATGTGATGAATATTATACCTTCAATTTTTAATGAAAGACAAATAAATCGTACTGTAATAGGCGGAAGTGAAAATCCTTCTAAAATTCTCATGCCGGTAACATGCCTTATACTTGGAAAAAATGGCAGTCAGTATAGGGAAAGAGTTTTAGAAAATGTAATTAATTTTGGCTTTGAAAGTATTGTTTGCGTAGAACGTGATTCAAACGGTATTCAGCTTGAAACTTTATCTAGAAAATATCCATGTGTACATTTTGTGTGTTCTCAGGAAAAACTTACTCTAGGCGATATGGTAAATCTTGGAATGGCAGAAGCAAAAAGTTCATATGTACTTGTAGTTTCTGATGACCTTTGTATGGAACATTTTAATTTTACTCCTGCTGTTGCAAAAAAACTGATTGCACAAAAAAATTATTGTATTGTTCCGCGCCTTACTTCTTCTAAATTAGAAATACTCCCGGTTCATTTTATGCCGTCTGCAAGTCATTCAATGTTTGAAGTTGCATCATCATTGGTTTCTACTGAAGGAAATGCAACTCTTTATCCTTTTGATATGACTGGTTTTTATGACAGAAAAAAATATATTTCTTTAGGCGGAGCAGATTATACAATTACTTCTCCATACTGGCAGAATCTGGATCTTTCCATGAGGGCATGGTTGTGGG
>CAZALL010000042.1:0-12024 GCA_964485955.1 uncultured Treponema sp.
GCGTACTTCTTTTGACGATATAAAGCATCTGCTTCGTTAATAAGTACACTTACCGCCGTATCACTACTGACTGTATCTACTGTTTTTTTATCACGAGCACGAAGAAGACTTTTATAGGTCTTATTTAAATTAGTTGTCTTTTCAAACGAATCATTTGTCATCGTTTTTAATTCATCCAGATGAATAAAAAGTTCCTCAGCAAGCAAAGACTGTGATTTATCATGAGCATCCAAAGAAATCTGCAGATTATTAATCTTACAAATAAGAATTGAATCAAGAACAATAAGGGAAATGCCTATAATTAAACAAAAAACTGCAAATACTTTTTTCATACTTCTTCAACTTTTTTTATATTCCTAATCTAACATTTTTTCATAATCAGTTCAATAGATTTAAAAAAACACGTCAAAAATTATTCTCTATATTTTTCATCAATAGTCTTAAAAATTTCAGAACTTTCTTCACTACTTCCCATATTTTCAAGGATAATGGCTTTTAAGTATAAATAATCATCCTGTTTTTTTATCATTAATGCCTTTTCAATGCAAAACAAAGCTTTTTCATAATTATTTTCATCCAGTAATTTTTCAGCATCTGTAAAATATTTATTAGAATCCGCCAATTTAAAATAAAGCAAAAGATCTTTTTCATAATTAATTTTCTGTTCAAAAGGTTCATAGCCTTCTTTATTTAAAGAAATTGTATTTTCTGCCTCACTGTCTGCAAGTGTAAGAATATATCTTCCGTCAATATCTGTGCATCCAACTTTTTGACCATCAAGTTTTATTTCAACATCTTTTATTCCTTTACTCTGATAATCATAAACCATAATATAAATTTTCTGTTTGTTTACATCTGGGATGGAAGTACAAGAAACCTCTAGAAAAAAAATAAAGATAAGAGATAAATATTTAAGACATTTCATTTTTTTACTCCATAACATACATTTCGTATATAAGCATAATACAAACCATTTTCATTTAATATACAATAATTTCCCAAAACCTTTTCATCAACTAAAGGAAGATTATACAAAACACCCATTTCATTATCTTTTAAAACCATTATAATTTTTTCTGCCTTTTTAGTCTGTCCCACATAAATAAGATTTTTTACAGGTTTTATAACTTCAATTTTTTTTGCAGAAGGCTCTGCACTTTTTTTTACAGTCCTAATACCTTCTTTTTTTACACTAGTCTCCTCTTTACTAACTTTAAATACTTTACTTATTTCACTTACAGACGCATTATTTAATTCAAGCTCTATTTTTTCATCCATAATACTATTTTTTAAAATACCAGTATAAAAATAAATAAGACATCTTAATTTTTGTGATGACTGACTGCAATTTATATTTAATTTTTCAATACTTACATTTTGTTCAGTCTGAATTGTCTTTAAAAAATTGAGCAGCCCGTAACTTGAAGCAAGCAGGGAACACTCAAGAACAAAAACATCACCCTGTAAAGAAAACTGAATAAACTGTTCTGATAAAGCATATTTTTTAAAATAAGTTCTTACCATTGCAGTATAATCAGATACCTTTATTTTATTATTTTTCTCTATAAGATTCTCTTTAGCTTCAACTTCTGTTTTATAATACTGAAATTCTTCATCCAGATTATTAAAATCCGGCAAAAGTTGTGTACTGACAAAATTACCAGAAAAAGAAATTTTTTCACCATCATTAATATTTGTTGAGCGGTTCATTTTTACATCTTTTAATAAAGCGGAATATTTTTCAAAATTAGAGAGAATCTTTACTGCATCTTTTGCCACAACATCAATTGTAAAAGAATTTTTATCAAGATTTAAATTTCTAATTTCTGTATTTTTTCCAAGACAGTCATACAGTAAAGAAATACGAGAATAACAGTTACCGTAATCATTTTGCTTAAGTTCAAAAAGCTGTTTTTTTAATTGAGCAATCTCTTTTTTTAAACTCTTTGATTTTTCAATTTTTTGCTTATTAAGTTCATCATTAAACTTAAGCATTTTGTTATAGTTTTTAGTCTTCGCATTAAAAAAAATTAACATTGCCGTCAAAAGCATAAAAACAAAAAACAGTCCATAAATCACAGAAGAATAAATTTTTAAATAATTATAAAACTTTCTTTTATAAAGCAAATCCTTATCTTTATATGAAGAACAAATCTCCTGCTCTGTTATATATTTTGAAACAGTTAAACTATCATCAAAAGTATTCTTGCACCATTCAACTGCTCCATTTTTTAAACTTATGTAATCAATTTGTGCATTTGATTTTTTTACTGCAATTATTCCGCTGTAATTCTTAAAATGATTTTTAACATATAAAACAGAAGAAATCTGCTTTGCAGTAAATCCATTTTTTGAAACAAAACACAAGTAAGATTTTAAATTTTTATTGCTGCAAATTATAACCTGCTCTTTTTTTAATTCAAAAGGGAATTTAGTTGAAAGAAAATTTAAGAGAGCACTTTCTTTTTTTTCCTTATTTTTTATTTCAAAGACAAAGAGAAAAACATTTTTAGAATCAACTAAATTTAAATTATTCATTTGTTAAATTCCTTTTTCTATATGACTTTCTATAAGAATATACTTATCTATTTTATTTAATCTTTTATCAGGAATTCCTGCAACTACGGCATTACAAAAATAATTATTTTTTTCAAAATCCAAAGACCAAAAAACTGTTTTTAATCCTAAAAATTTAAAAATACCGTTTGAATCATAAACTTTAAGAATTGCCTTTAACTTTTCAAAAGTCATCTCTCCTAAAATGCATGCATTGTATATTTCTTCTGCTTTTTTTTCTGAATCCTTTATTTTTTCTGCTTTTAAAACTGCATTTATAAAATCTACATCCATTTCATTTACATTATAATAGGGAATCTGATTTACTAACGGAAAAAGTTTGTTTTTTTCAAAATCTAATTTTAATTCTTCCATTTTTTTTGAACTGCAAAGACTTTCATTAAACCAACCATATTTAGATTTATAATTTTCTTCACTACCATTTAAAAGATTTTTTACACTTTCACTTCTAAAAAAAACTTCATTTAAATTTTCTTCAAAAATACCAGTAGATAAATCTTTTAATTTTAACTTATAATCTGAATATTTATTTAAGAAGACTGATTTTTCAATACTAAAAACACTATCACTTTCTTCATTTTTCATACTTTGAAAATCACAAATCATCTGCTTAAGCAAATTATTAATTTCATTATTTACAATATATTTTTTTTGTATTGAATTAATTTTTTTTATTTCTGCAAATAGCATAAGTGATATTCCTGACAAAAATATACAAAGAGAAAATATTACTATTAATAATGCTGGAGTTACAAATCCATCTTCTTTATTTTTCATTTATTCTACTATTTTATAATTTGAAATACTATCCACCGTTGAATATATCTTATTAGAAAACTTCCACGAAAACTGAACAAAATATCTGTCATTTTTGCTAAAAAATTGTGTATCTAAAACTTCAATACCATCTTCTTCAAGCTTTATTAAAATCTCATTTTTTATTTCATCTTCATACAAAGTAAAAGGCTTCCAGTATGGAAAAGAAACTGAATGTATACAATTCCGTATTTTCATATCAATTTCAAGCACTTGAAAATTATTATTACCTGTTTCTACAGCCACTTTTGAATTTTTACTTACAGAAAAAGAAACTTGTAAAACAGCAGAGGTAACAGTAGAAAAAATCAATAAAGATATAAGCACTTCTGACAATCTCATTGCAATACCGCCTCATTTTGTAATCTTATAACAGTTTCAACAGTTGAGCTTTGCACAGAGATATTTTTTTCCACCACAGCAAAACCTGTAATTACTGCAGAAAGTACAAGTAAAAAAGCAACTGCACTGATAAATTCTTTAAGCATTAGTTTTCCCAGCTATTAATATCTGCATTCTTACCTTCTCCGCCTTCTTTTCCATCTGCACCGTAACAGATTATTTTATACGGGTTGTCACCGTCATCTTCCTGGATATATACATATTCATGTCCCCATGGATCTTTAGGAGCATCTTTCATAATATAAGGGCCACTCCAACTATCACTTACAGGTTCAGAGTCGGGCTTCTTTTTTAATGCCAAAAGTCCCTGATCTGTAGACGGGTAAAAACCACAATCGATATAATATGCCTCAAGTGCAGTGCAAAATGAATCAATCTGACTTCTTGCACCTGCAATTCTTGCTTTTTCAAGACTTCCAACTGCCATAAATCCGACGGAAGCTGTTAAAACCATAACTACGGCAATAACAATCAATGTTTCCATAAATGTCCAGCCATCTTCATTTTTTAAGATTTTTTTGTTTTTCATTATAATTCTCCTAACAAACTAAATACTGGTAATATAAATTGTCCTATCAGCACAAAAATTATTATACCGGTTATACATATAAACACAGGTTCAGACGCTGTTACTATTGTGCTGATAATCTGTGCAGTCTGATTTCTATAATATTCATAAATCTGATTAAAAGCAGTTTCTGCATTTCCTGTTTCTATCGAAAGATTAAGCCATGTTGTAAAATAATCAGGGAATACCTTTTCTTTATCAAAAGCAACTGAAATATCAAATCCGTCTGAAATTTTTTTATTTATATTTTTCAAGGCATTTTTAAAATACATATTTTCTATAACATCACATGATTTTTCCATTGCTAAAGAAAAAGGGATTCCTGAAGAACACAAAAGCTTCATCGCAAATGAAAGATCAGAACAGCAAATTGTTTTTTCATAATCACAAAGCAAAGGAATCTTAAATAAGATTTTATCAACAGTAAAATGTATTTTTTTATTTTTTTTATACAGAATAAAAATTACAAATACCGCCATAAGTAGCACACTAAATATAACTGTAAAAAAAGTGATCATCATTTTTACTGAATTTAACTTTTGAGAAATTTTATCCGATTTTTCTGTAAACGCTTCAAAAATAACTTCCATTCGAGGAAAAACAAAAAACATGATAAGAGCAACAATAAACAAAGCTGTAAACAAAACAATTAAAGGATAAGTAAGTGCCTGTTTTAATTTTGAAGTGTTGATTTTTTTTTCTCTTAAATATATGGAAAGTTTAGCAAAAACATCTGTTAAAGAACCTATATCTTCCCCTATTCTGATAAGTGAAATATACATATCAGAAAAAATGCCTTCTGTTTCTTTTAGAATTTCACTAAGTTTCTTTCCCTTATTAAGTTTTTCTGTAATCATTGTGCATAAGGCAATATTCTGCTTATTTTTATTAATTTTTGAACAGACGCAAACTGCATTCTGTAAAGGTAACCCAGATTTTAAAAGAGCAGCCATATTTTCTGTAAATAAAATAACAGTTTCCTCTTTTACTTTCATAATAAAGCCTCTCTTTCCAGTTCCTTTAGATCCGTAATTTTATTTTTTCTTTTACTTTCTGCATCATTCCTTAAAGTCTTAAACCCAGATGCCTTAAGTTTTGTTAAAATTTCTGCGTCAGTCAAACCCTGATTTATATATTCACATACAGTTTCATCTACTTCAAAAACTTCGGACACTACCGTACGTCCACTATAACCTGTCTTATCACATTTTACACAGCCCTTTCCATGACATTCAGGACAAAACTTACGTACAAGACGTTGTGCTATACAACCTCTTAATACACTTGAAATTAAATATTTTTCTATCCCTAAATTTTTTAAACGTGTAATGGAAGAAACACTGTCATTGGTATGTAAAGTCGAAAGAATAACATGTCCAGTTAAAGCCGCCCTTACAGCAAGTTCTGCAGTTTCATGATCACGAATTTCTCCAACCATAATAACATCCGGATCCTGCCTTAAAATACGCCTTAACACATTTTCAAATGTCAAACCAATTTCTTCATTTACCTGAACTTGATCCACTCCGTCTATTTCACGTTCAACTGGATCTTCAATAGTTACAATCTTTAAATGTTCAAGATCCATTTCTTTTATCATGGAATGAAGTGTTGTTGTTTTTCCAGAACCAGTCGGACCTGTAACAAGAAGCAAGCCATATGGTATTTTTATAAAAGATTTTATTTTTTTTAAATTACCGTCAGAAAAACCAAGTTCATCAAGACTGTACACATAACTTTTATTATTGAACAGACGCAAAACAAGTGAATAACCTTTAACAGAAGGTAAAATTGAAACACGAAAATCTATAATCTGTCCTTCATAATTAACACTTATACGTCCATCCTGAGGCAGACGATTTTCCATAAGATTAAGACCAGCCATAACTTTTATTCTACTTATTAAAGTCTGAGCAATAGAAAGATTAAGCTGTTTTACTGTTAAAAGAACACCATCAATTCTATAACGGACAGCTATAAAATCTTTCTGAGTCTGAACATGAATATCACTTGCTTTACGTTTTATTGCCCCAATGCAAATTGCATTAATTATATTTATAATAGGAGCATCATTACTTATTGTCTCAAGGTTAAAATCAATAGCCTTATCATTTTTAAAAGTAAGATTTGTTTTCTTTTCTTCAAGAACATTACCTATAAATTCTGTAAATTGTGATTCTGAAACATAAATCTTCTTAATTTTTTTTAGTGGATGAATAAATGATAATAATGAATCATCAGCTTCATG
The DNA here is from genome assembly GCA_964485955.1 of uncultured Treponema sp. Taxonomy (GTDB): domain Bacteria; phylum Spirochaetota; class Spirochaetia; order Treponematales; family Treponemataceae; genus Treponema_D. Next base: position 6,612 of record CAZALL010000042.1, read on the forward strand.
CCCGCGGACAAGAATAAGCTGAACGCACTCTTCATTTTCAGAATACTTAAGACAATAATTATTTTTAATAAAAGAGTCTGTATATTGTCCCTCTACTTTCTCATAATCTGTAAATGAGCTTATATCAAATTCTTTCTTCATAAATTATTTACTGACACTCATATATTTTGTTCTTAAACGCTTTATATTATTTACGATTGACTCTTCTTCAAAATATTCAGTTTCTACATAGGGAACAAGATAAATTATAAATTCAGAATCAGAAACTGTTTCTACCTGTTTTTTAAACAAATATCCTATTATTGGTATTGAACCTAAAAAAGGTATTTTTTGTTCAGAAATATCTGTTTCCTGCTGATATAAGCCTCCTATTACTACAGGCTCACCCGATTTTGTACGTATATTTGTACTTATTTTCTTTTCTGATGTTGCAGGTAAAGAAACAGAACCCTCTGTTGTAGAAGAATTTCCGCTTTCCTTAGACACTTCGGCATTAATAGTTGTTGTTATCATATCATCACCGCTAGCCCAGCCGCACACAGAAATAATCAGACCACTTGAAATTTCTTTTACAGAAGTTGAATAGACAAGTGCAGTTGAAGAACTTGGCAAAACCTGCTGATAACGGGAAGTTTTTGTATTAGAAAATGTTACGGTTTCTCCGCTTATTCCATTTAATGTTGTATCTGCAAGAACATGACTTTTCTGCTGATCAAGTTCAAGATTCATCTGTGCAGAAAGATTAAGACCAAAGACACTAAGCAGATCAAACTTAATTGAATAAGGTGCAGTAAAATTCAAAAGATAAGAATATGAGTTATTTTCTACATTTGCAACATCATTTACAGAAGCATCTAAAGACCAGTTAAAATTATCAGACTTATCTCTCTGAACAACAAATATATGATATTTAATCTGTTGTTTTGGTTTATCTATAACTTCCATCTGTTTTTTAAAAAGATCAAAATTACTGTCACTCCCATTAAAAAATATAAGTGAAGGATCCTGCGTTTCTATAAGATTATCTTTTGTAACAGATGGCGGAAGATTTTTTAACAATTCCTCACTTTTTATATATTTTAATTTGTAAATATGAATTTTTTCTGCATTATCTATAATTGAAATAAAATCATTAAGTTTTTTTTCTTCTTCTTCACTTACAGCACTTACAAAACTATTATAATTAGGCACATAAACAACATCAGATACTAAAAAACTTTTTGGTATAGTAGCAACAGCATCTTTTACATTTATATTTACAAAATCAAACCTTTTATAAATTCTTTGAGTTCCTCTAATATCAATTTTTTCAATAAATTGATCTAGAGCTGCAATTTCTGTCTTACTGCCAGAAAGTATAACAGTATTTGTATTTTTATCAACTTTCATAAATGCAGATGAACTTAATTCAGACGGGAGAATATTAAGCAGACTATCGCATGTTATATTTTTAAGTTTAATTAATTTAGTTTCCTTTAATTGCTTTAATACATCTTTTTTCTGAATTTCAAAAATGTAATAAATGTTATCAATCAACTTATAATCACAGTTTGCCTGTTCTAAAAGAAGTCTTAAAAGTATGTCAAATTCCTTATCTCTAAAAATAACAGTTTCAAAAGTAAACTGCGACTTTACCATAAGAGAAAATTCTTTATCAGCTTTCTTAAAAAGATTTTCAATAACATTAGAAAAAGAAGCTTTAGAAATAGAAATTGAATAAAGTCCTTCAACTTCTGACAATGTAAATACATCTACATTTCGTCTGCTATTATTTGAAGATGCACTTTTTGAAATATAAAAACCAGTAGATATTCTTTCAAGTCCAAAACCAGGCAGTTTGACAAGAACTAAATTTAAAACATCCTGAATCGAAACATTTTGAACTCTGATTGTCACACTTGCATTTGGTAAAGAATCATACATAATTGTAGAATTTGTATTTCTTGCAATAAGATTTAAAAACGGTTCAACTAAAACATTTTCTGTGTTAATGCTTATTTTTGAATCTTTACATTCCATTTTTACTTTAGAAACTTTATAAATTGCATCACTCTTGTCAACATAAAGATGGCAGTAATCGGCAAAACGATCCAGGGCACTTTCAAACGATGCATCTTCAAAATGAAAAGTAGCAGTCCCAGTTACAGTTTCATCTACAAAAACTGACTGTCCAAAAATATCTGCAACAGAATATATGACATCCGAAATTTTCTGATTTCTAAAATCCATTAATAATTTATCATCTTCCTGAGCAGATAAAATCCGGCACAAAAACAAAAATACTAAAAATAAAATTTTCTTTTTTTTACATAAATACATATACAAAAAAATCCTTAAACTTTAATAATAAAAATCCCAGCAGCAAAAAAGGTGCAAAAGGAATTCTTCTTATACTTTTATTTACATTTACTGCAAAATAAGCAAGTCCTAAAAGTGCACTTATAAAAATAATAAAAACCAGATTAAAAAAGCCTAATCCATAAGACAAAACCGTAATAAGTTTTACATCTCCAAATCCAATTCCTTTTGTACACCTGTATAAAACGTAAAAAATAGCAAAAAAAAATACAGCACAAAGAATGTTATAAAAAGTTAATTCAAAAGCATGCCCTATGTCATAAGATAACAAAAATAACATCAGGGAAAAAACAAGAACATCTGGTATTTTATAACATCTTATATCTGAAAAAGTTATAAAAATAAGAAAGATTAAAATAAAAAAACTTCTAAACATAACTTTTTTACCTTATGCTAAAAACTATCATTTTTTGCTTTTCTTTACAAGAAGGTACTGTATTATGTATTTTCTAACTTCTAAGCTATATAATGCATGTAAGCAAATCTTACATTTTTCTGCTGAACCTGGGCATAATGTAAAGTAGTATCTATTTTTGTATGACCTAGCAAAACCTGAACCTGTTCAATGGGCATTCCTTTATCTATTGCCCTTGTAGCCATTGTTCTGCGAAATTTATGAGGATATGCCTTTACATCACAACTTATTTTTCCACAATCCCTTATAAGTCTTTCTACTTGATTTATAGAAATACGTCCCTCATTACGTTTTTTTCTTAAATTTTTACTTACTATAAATAATGCTTCCAGATTATCTTTTCGTTCTTCCAGATATTTTTTTAAGCTCATCTTTGTTTTTACATCAAAATAAACTTCACGCTCTTTAGCACCCTTTCCATAAACAATGGCTGTCTGAGCATCAAGATTAATGTCCTTTCTATTTAAAGATACAAGTTCACCCACACGCATTCCAGAAGAATACAGTAAATCTAAAATAGCAAGATTTCTGGAATTTGCAGAAAAATTTTCCCTCATTGCAACAATCTGTTCATCTGCAAAAACTGATTTTATTATTTTAGGAATTTTCATTTTACCAATACGCCGCATTGGACTTTTAAGAATATAATCCTCATTTTCCATCCATATGTAAAAAGTTGAAAGAATTCGTCTTATATTATCAACTGTAAGAGCTGAACATTTATTTTTTTCCTGATAACTGAATAAATATGACCGAACTTCATCTGATGTTACATATCTAATATCTTCAACTGTAGCTTCAAAATTGCGGAGTACCTGACTATAATAAACTGCAGTTCTTTTTGATCTTCCTTCAGATTTTTTTGCAAATAAAAAGAGCTGAACAAAATCTTTTTTTTCACAATTCAAATTAAAAACTTCTGAGAGTACTGCATCCAATTTAAAAAGCTGACGTTCGTCTAGTACAGATGACATTTTTACTTTAATTTCTTCAAACATTACCTTATTCATTATATACCTCGTAGATAAAATTATCGGCAAAGACAATTTTTACTAGAATGCAATTAAAAAAATATTCTTAAGTGATGAATTAATTAAAAACTGCCGATAATCAAAGAGTATAATTATTTTTTGAGGAACTTATGTTTGAAAGAACAAAATATAAATCTATTGCAAAAAAACAGCTTAAAGGAAGATATAAAACACCAGCTCTTGCAGTTTTTCTAACTATCATTATAAATCTTCTACTTACACTACCGGTACAAATTAAATCAATCCAGAATATTGCAGATAATTTTAAAGAATTAAAAAATCAATTAAGTTTTAATGACGAAGAGGGGTTTATTCATTCCTTCAATTTTGAATGGCAAAGTGATAATATTAATAACGACTACAGTTCTTATGGAAAAATTGCAGGCGGAATAATTGAACTTATAAATAATCCTTCAATAAATTTTAATAATTATTCAGACAACATTTACATAGACATTGTAATAAATCTTTTTGTAATCTTTATAACTTCCGTAATGAACATGGCACTTTATTTTCTTTTTATTTCTCTTTCGCACACAAGAGAAATTCAGGGCATGTCAACTTTTTTTAGCGGATTTTCACTTTATCTCAAAGGATTTTTAGGCTACCTGTATTTTATGCTTTTTGTAACTTTATGGTGGCTTTTATTTATTATTCCAGGAATTGTAAAATCAATTTCATATTCGTGGATGTTTTACATAATTGCAGAACACCCAGACATTGATGTAAGAAAAGCAATGCGTCTTAGTAAAGAACTTACACGCGGAAAAAAAGGCGAAATATTTATAATGTGGCTTTCATTTTTAGGTTGGAAACTTTTAGCACTAATAATTCCTTTTGGACTTTTTAACTGCTACTTAAAACCATACGAAAACATGGCTTTTATAAATGCCTATCATCATGCAAAGGCAAATGCAATTGCTTCTGGTTATATAAAAGAAGAAGATTTTTGCGGACAAAAAAAGTCTGAAAATACAGATAATAATTTTTAAAAAGCTTTATACACTTAAGGAAGGTTAAAAAAATGGCAGAGAAAAAAAAGACAGGCATAATTGTTTTTATAGTAATTCTTATTATAGCGGCCTTAATCGGAGCATTAGGGCTTGTAAAAATGTTTGGCACAGATTCAAAAGAAGATGAACAAACACAAAACTCTTCTGGTGGAATTTCTCAAATTGTAAAAACACTTGGTTCACCTTCTTCATCTTCAAAAACAAAAACTCCTAAACCAAAAAATGAATATATTGCAAAACTTGTAATTTCTGGAACAATTGAAGAAGCTAATCAAACTTATAACCAGAAGTGGCTTTTAAAAACAATCAACAGATTAAAAGAAGACAAAAACAACAAAGCAATTATTCTTTTTATAAACAGTCCTGGAGGAACAGTTTACCAGGCTGACGAAGTATACCTCGCTCTTCTTGACTACAAATCAACTGGCAAAGTACTTTATGCCTACTTGGGACCTCTTGCTGCAAGTGGCGGTTACTATATTGCATGTGCAGCAGATTACATTTTTGCAAACCGCAATTCACTTACAGGAAGCATAGGTGTAATTTCAGGAGCAAGCCTTGACCTTACAGGCATCATGGAAAAATACGGAATAAAA
>CAZALL010000043.1:0-10387 GCA_964485955.1 uncultured Treponema sp.
AACTTTATGCACAAACACAAAATATTCTTGAAGAAAAATACAGCCGCTGGGAAGAACTTGCCACTTTAGAATAAAAATCTATTCTAAAAAGTTGAAAAATCTACACCATTTTTTGTCATGAAAACACGGGTTTTGTTAGGACATTTTGAAGCATGGACAAAAAAGAAATTTAAGTCACTGGCATATTCTGAATAAAGATCATCCGGATGATAAGAAAGATTTACTCTTACTTCATGACCATCTGCTATAACAGAAGAAATTGCTCCGTTAAACAAAACTAAATCTTTTGCAAGAACAAAAAGCTTTTTCATATTTTTTTCTTCAAAAAGTTTTTCTAAAAATTCCAACTGGATTTTCTGTACATAATTAAAATCTTTTTGAATATTGCAGTCACATAAATCATATTTATTTTCCTGCGCAAAATTTGAAAACTGTAAAAACAATACACTAGGCTTTATATGCAATGCTTTACAAAATGAATTAAACCATGGCACTGCCCTTCCATGCGTATAAAAAAATGAACATGCGGCAGACAATTTTGCAGCAAGAGCAATATCTGTTTTAGAAAATAAATCTGTATAAAGAACATGATAAGGAGGTTCACATTCAAAATTAAGCTTAAGTTCTTCACTGCGATCAAAAATATCAGTACCGGGAAGTACACTTAAACAAAAGACTTCCAGATTATTTGGATAAAGACTTATTGCAAAATCAATACTGTTTTTAAATCCGCTCAAGGTATCTCCGGGAAGTCCATAAATTAAATCCAAACCAAAATTTACACCGCAGTTATTTAAAATTGAAATTTTATTTACAAACTGCTTTCGATTCATTGTTCTGTTTACAAGAGATAAAACTTTTTCATCTGCACTCTGAAGTCCAATTTGTAAAGCACAGGGAATAGATGCAAAAGCTTTAGCCAGTTCTACATCAATAAATTCTGCACGGGCTTCAAAATAATAAAATGTATCCGGAGTTTTTTCCTTAATTGCCTTAAGCATTGCAAGAGCAGATTTTTTATCTGCATTATAGGTAGGGTCCAAAACAAATACCTGTCCGACTTTTTTCTCTGCAAAAAAATCAAGTTCACGTAAAAGTCTTTCTTGAGGAAAGTGAACTATTTTCTTTTCTCCCTTACTTTCATAACAGTAAGAACATTTAAAAGGACATCCGCGGGCAAGTTCCCATAAGGCACCTTCGTAAAAGGCAGGATCTAAAGTTCCGTCCAGATATGGAGATGAAAGATTTTTACAGTCCGGTCTTTGAGAACGTTTTGAAAAAAGCACCATCTGTTTTTTTTCTTCATCACCAAGAGCTTCATACTTTTTAAAATCATCTTTTGAGTAAATGCCCTGAATGTAAAAAGATTTTTTTTCTGTCATTAAATTTTTTACAAGACAAACACACGAAAGTTCTCCTTCCCCTGACACAGAAAAATCTGCACAAGGAAAAGAAAAAGGATTTGCAGTAAGTTCAGGACCGCCTGCAATTATTGTAATGCAAGGTTTTATTTTTCTTAGTTCAAGTGTTAAATCTAAAAGAATTTTTTTATTCCAGACATATGTTGAAAAGAAAACTAAATCTGGATCGAAATCACAAATAAGGTCGTTGGCTACTTGATTGAGTGCAATTTTTTCTTCCAAAGAAAAAGATTTTAAAAAAATATTATATGCAGAAGAAATTTCATTATCATTTTTTAAACTAGATGCAATGCATGCAGCACCAAGAGGAAGTGCCTGAGGGGAAGTTTCAACCAAGATTGTAAAACAGAGAATATTTTTTTTGGACGACATAAAATGATTATATATGTAATTCCACAAAGTTTAAATATAGTTTAAGATGAAAGAATGAATACAGAAGTTTCAATAATTATTTCGCCAGAACATGAAAACAATCAGAACTTAATAAAAAGAAATATCTGCCGTGAACTTGAAAAGAAAAATATTTTTACAAACGTAGAAAAAATTAAAATATCTTTTGTAAAAAAATCAATTGACGCAAGGCATGGAAAAGTTAAATACATATTGCGCTACAAAGTTTTTGACAATGAAAAAGAATATGAAGAAGAAAAAAAATTTACACCCAGATGGAAAAATGCAGATGAACATAAAACTGTACTCATTGCAGGTTCAGGACCCGCAGGTCTTTTTGCAGCATTAGCATTACTTGAAGACGGAATTAAACCTATAATAATTGAACGTGGAAAAAATACAAGCGACAGAAAAAAAGACATTGCCTGTATAAGTACAAAAAACATTGTAGGTTCAGATTCAAACTATTGCTTTGGCGAAGGTGGAGCCGGAACTTTTAGCGATGGAAAACTTTTTTCACGAAGCAACAAACGCGGAAATATTTCAAACATTTTAGAAACATTTGTTTTTTTTGGTGCCGATAAAAAAATCCTCACTGACGCTCATCCTCATATTGGAACTGACAAACTTCCTTCGATTATAAATGCGATGAGAAAAAAAATTATTGAACTTGGAGGAGAATTTTATTTTGATACAAAAGTAACTTCCTTTATTACGGAAAATAACTGTGTAAAAGGAATTGAAACAACAGACACTATAAGCGGTCAAAAAAAATCTTTTTTTGGTCAGGCTATAATTTTAGCAACAGGACATTCAGCCAATGACATTTATTATCTTATGGCAAAAACTGCTCCCTCAAGTCTTGAAGCAAAAACTTTTGCAGTTGGTGTAAGAATTGAACATCCGCGAACTTTAATTAATGCGATTCAGTATCATGGCAGGGAAAAATTTAGTGAACTTCCTGCAGCTGAATACCGCCTTACTTCACAAATTTGTGATAAAAATGGAAATAATGCAAGAGGCGTATATTCATTCTGCATGTGTCCAGGAGGTTTTGTTGTTCCCAGTGCAAGCGATAAAAATCAGATTGTTGTAAACGGAATGTCAGCTGCAAAAAGAAATAGCCAATGGTCAAATGCTGCAATCGTTGTAGAAACACGACCGGAAGATATTCCCCAGGAATTTATAAAAAAAGCTCAAGGAATAAATTGTCCTGAAATCGCAGGTCTTTTATGGAGAACAGCATTAGAAGAAGAAACTTACAAGCATGGAAAAGGACAGGCAGCTCCAGCACAACGTGTTACAGATTTTATTGCAGGAAGAGAAAGTAAATCTTTACCTGTATCAAGTTACACACCTGGTCTTGTCGCAAGCAGACTGGACTTATGGCTTCCTGAACAAATTTGTGTAAGACTAAAAAAAGCTTTTATTGAATTTAACAAAAACATGAAAGGCTTTGTCTGTGATGAAGGACTTTTAATTGCAAGTGAAACACGTACTTCAACTCCTGTACGAATTTTACGAGATAAGGAAACTTTTGAAAATCCCGCATTAAAAAATCTTTATCCAGCCGGAGAAGGTAGCGGATATTCTGGAGGCATTACATCTTCTGCCTTAGACGGACAGAATGTTGCAAGAAAAATTATTGAACGTTTAAAATAAAAAAAAGGCTGCTTCTTAATCAGAAACAGCCTCTACTATTCTAAAGGGACAGATTATTTGTCGTCGTGAACTTCATATTCAGCGTCGTCAGCCTTACCTTTATCAAAGCCTGAAGCACCACTGTTATTTTCGCCACTATTACCTGCTCCAGTATCCCCCTGAGAACCTGCACCCTGTGAACCCTGTTGAGCTCCCTGAGCCTTGTACATTTCTTCTGCCATCTTATAAGAAGCCTGCTTTAAGTCTTCAGTCTTCTTTTTAATGTCATCTATGTTGTCACCCTTTAAAGCTTCCTTAAGTGCATTGCAAGCAGCTTCAATTTTTGACTTATCATCAGCAGAAACTTTGTCCCCATAATCCTTAAGTGCCTTTTCTGTCTGATAAACCATATTATCAGCTTCGTTGCGGGCATCAACACCTTCGCGCTTCTTTTTATCTGCATCAGCATTTGCTTCGGCATCTTTTACCATGCGGTTAATTTCTTCCTCACTAAGACCAGAAGAAGAAGTTATCTGAATCTGCTGTTTTTTACCAGTTCCCTTGTCTTCTGCAGAAACATGAACAATACCGTTTGCATCAATATCAAATGTAACTTCAATCTGCGGAACACCACGAGGAGCAGCTGGAATACCAACAAGGTCAAAGCGTCCAAGTGTACGGTTCTGATCAGCCATTTCACGTTCACCCTGAAGTACATGAATACTTACTGCAGTCTGACCATCTGCTGCTGTAGAGAAAATCTGACTCTTCTTTGTTGGAATTGTTGTATTGCGATTGATAAGGCGTGTAAATACACCACCCATTGTTTCAATACCAAGTGAAAGAGGTGTTACATCAAGAAGAAGAACATCTTTTACATCACCTGCAAGTACACCACCCTGAATTGCAGCACCAATTGCAACTGCTTCATCTGGGTTAACTGCACGGCTTCCTTCCTTACCAAAGATTGATTTTACAATTTCCTGAACTTTTGGCATACGAGAAGAACCACCGACAAGCAAAACTTCATCAATCTTATCAGCAGTAATTCCAGCATCCTTCATTGCTTTTACACAAGGTTCACGAGTTGCTTCAAAAAGCTTATCTGTCATCTGTTCAAACTGAGCACGTGTAAGTGTTTTCTGAAGATGTTTTGGACCTGTAGAATCAGCAGTAATAAACGGAAGATTAATTTCTGTAGATGTCTGGCTAGAAAGACTTATCTTTGCATTTTCTGCAGCTTCACGAAGACGCTGTAATGCCATAGAATCTTTTGAAAGGTCTATGCCTGTATCTGACTTAAACTGATCGATAAGCCAGTTTACAACAGTACGGTCCCAGTCATCACCACCAAGATGTGTATTACCATTTGTTGCCTTTACTTCAAATACACCGTCACCAAGTTCAAGAATAGAAATATCAAATGTACCACCACCAAGGTCATATACGGCGATTGTTTTTTCCTGATTTGAATCTTTATTAAATCCAAATGCAAGAGATGCAGCTGTTGGTTCATTAATAATACGTTTAACATCAAGACCTGCAATTTTACCAGCATCTTTTGTAGCCTGACGCTGAGCATCATTAAAGTAAGCAGGAACTGTAATTACAGCTTCAGAAACTGTTTCGCCAAGATAATCTTCTGCTGTTTTCTTCATTTTCTGAAGAATAAATGCAGAAATTTCCTGAGGACTAAATTCCTTAGTCTGTCCATTTTCCTGAACTTCAACACGAACATCAGCACCATGATCTTTTACTGTATAAGGAACAAGTTTTGCTTCACCAGAAAGTTCACTGTATCTGTGACCAATAAAACGCTTGATTGAATAAACAGTATTTTTTGGATTTGTTACCATCTGGTTTTTTGCAGGAAGACCTACAATTCTGTCACCCTTAGCTGTAAAACCTACAATAGATGGAGTTGTTCTTCCACCTTCACTGTTCTGAATAACAACTGGTTCACCGTTTTCCATTACGGCTACACAAGAGTTTGTTGTACCTAAGTCAATACCAATAATTTTTCCCATAATATTTTCCTCTACAATTAAAAACTAATTAAACAAACACAAGCTATTTATTCTGCTCTGTTTCAGCACTTCCGTCAGGCATTGTAACCATTACTTTTGCATGACGAATAACTCTTTCCTTAAGTTTGTAACCCTTAAGATACACTGTCTTTAATACCGGTTCAGCTACAGCCCCCTGTTCACTGCCAATAGCCTCATGTTCATCAGGATTAAAAGCATCGCCTTCTTTTCCATATGAAACAAGGTTATATTTATTTTCAAGCATGCTTACAAGACCTTTGCTTATCATCTTTACACCGTCTACAACTGATTTAACATCTGTTGCATTTGCGGCAGAATCAAGGGCCCTGTCAAAATTATCCAGACTGTCAAGAAGATCTTTTAAAAGATTTGTATTTGCGTAATCGTAGGCGTCCTGTTTTTCCTGAATAGTGCGCTTTCTATAGTTGTCAAATTCTGCAACTTTGCGCAAGTACTGATCTTTTAATTCTGCATTTTCTTTAGTAAGTTCATCAACTTTTTCCAAAGCTGTTTCAAGTTCAGATTTTTCTGTCTTAACTTCTTCTTTTTTTTCTCCATTTTCTGTCTTTGGAGAATCTTCTGCACCTTCTGCAGATTTTAAATTTTCTTCAGCCTTAGATTGATTTTTTACATCTTCTTCAGACTGATTTTCTTTTTTTTCACTCATTAATATTTCCTGTACCCAGATATTTAATTTTTCTATATATAAAGATAAGAAAATAAATTTAAAGCGTCAATAAATTTCAAAAATTTTTATGCAAAAGATACAGAAGCCTATCGTTTTTCTAGAGGAATGTATGTTTTTTCTTCAAGAACGTTCTTATAAGCCGGGCGATAAATACGTCCACAGGCAACGATTTCTTCTATTCTGTGGGCAGACCAACCTGCAATGCGGGAGATTGCAAAAATCGGAGTATAAAGTTCACGTGGAATATCCAGCATGCTGTAAACAAAGCCAGAATAAAGATCAACATTTGCACATACTCTTTCTGCAGAAGGATGCTTTTCCTGAATTAAGGCAGGAGCCAATTTTTCTACTTCTGAATAAAGTTCAAATTCTTCAAGGAAGCCCTTCTCTTTTGCAAGTTCCTTTGCCTTTGCCTTAAGTAAAATTTCACGAGGGTCACTTATAGTATAAACTGCATGACCAATTCCATAAACTTTACCAGTATGATCAAAAGCTTCTTTATTTACAATTTTTCTAAGGTATGCTGCAACTTCATTTTCATTAGTCCAGTCTTTTACGTTTGCCTTAATTTCATCCATCATTTCCATAACACGGATATTTGCTCCACCATGACGGCTTCCCTTAAGTGAACCGACAGCCGCAGCTATGGCAGAATAAGTATCTGTATCAGCTGAAGAAACTACATGCACTGTTAAAGATGAATTATTACCTCCACCGTGTTCAGCATGAAGAATTAATGCAAGATCAAGTACTTCTGCTTCAAGGCGGGTATATGTTTTATTTGAACGGATAAGACGCAGTAAATTTTCTGCAGTAGAAAGTTCAGGCTTTGGATTATGAATGTACATACTCTTTCCATCATAAAAACGTCTCTTTGCCTGATAACCATAAGCTGCAAGAGTTGAAAATCTTGAAACTAATTCAACACACTGGCGTAAAATGTTTGCAATTGAGCGGTCTTCCGGATTAGGATCATAGGAATATGATGCCAGAACACCACGTGCAAGTTTATTCATAATATCACTTGAAGGAGCCTTCATAATCATGTCTTCAGTAAAGTTAGGAGGCAATGTTCTCATGGAACCTAAAAGTGCGTTAAAGTTTTCAAGCTGACTCTTAGTTGGCAGTTCACCAAACAAAAGAAGATATGCTGCCTGTTCATAACCAAACTGATGATTATTCTGAGAGTCCTTAATAATATCTTCAACATTATATCCACGATAAATAAGACGACCAGGAACTGCAACTTTTTTACCGTTTGCATCAATCTCGTAACCTACAACATCACCAATTTTTGTAAGGCCAACAAGAACACCCCTGCCGTCAGAATATCTTAAACCGCGCTTAACGTCATATTTAGTATATAAACTTGGATCAATGGGGTCATTATGCTCTGCAAGATAAGCCAGATCTGCAAAAAATCTACTTTCATTAATTTCTGTTTCCATTTGAACCTCCATTTGTATGCAGTATTATGCATATTTATGCGTTTATATTTAAAATATCATCATAATTATACTAATTTCGCCAACTTATTCAAGATGAAAACGAATAAATATAAAAAAAAGTAGAAAAAAAAAAGAGCCAGCTGTTATGTCCGTAACAACCAGCTCTTAGTGGCCAGACAGAAACACCTGAACCTGTCTGAACCTATCAAAACAAAACGTGGCCTAAATTATAAAATGCTCTCAGCTTAACTTACCAAGTGCCCTGCATTTTTCTAATGCTTCTTCATCTGGCGAAAGATTTGCAATAAGCCCTTCACCACCCAACAGTACAGCACCAGAATCAGAAAGTCTTGAAGCCCAATCCCGCATCCACTGACCATCTCCCCAGTCATAGCTTCCAAAGAGCCCTACTTTCTTACCATTTAAAGAAGCTTCAATATCTGTATAAAAATCTTCCATCGAATCTTCAAGAACTTCATCCCCCATAGCAGGACTTCCAAGATAAATTACATCACAGGAAAGTACTTCTTTAGCGTTTGCAGAATCAGCAGTTACAAGAAAAACTTCATCACCATTTTCTTCTGCCCCCTGAGCGACTGCCTTTGCCATAGCCTCTGTATTACCTGTTGTTGAAGCATATACAATTAACTTTTTCATACTTAAGCTCCTTCTGGTTAGTTATAACTAACTATATAGTTAACATATGCTAACTTACAAAAATAGTCAATAGCTTTTATAAAAATTTTTCAAATTATTTTTTATTTTTTAACATCAAAGGAATTATTACAGCTCCACAGCCATTTCCCAAAATACAGATTAAAGAAAATAAAATATTATCTAAAGTAAAAACACCAAAACCTAAGGCAAATCCGCTGTAAAATGAATTTGCAACACAATGATCAAAACCACATAAAATAAAAGTAGGAATACAAAGAAAAATTCCTTCTTTTTTACCGCGACTCCATGTATCAACAGCAATATACATTAATATTCCGCAAAAAACTGCAGAAACAAAGACACGCCACAATGGCAAAGAAAGTTTATTTTTATAAACAGAAAGAGCAAGAGCCTTAATGTCTGGCAAAAAAGCCTTAGTCAATGCACCAAGAAGCCATGTTGTAAGCAGATTAAAACAAAGAGTTACAAGGACTAAAACCCAGTACTTACCTTCCCTAAAACGATTTGCCAGATAGCCCACTTTACCAGTATAAAGATTAAATCCATATTCACAGATTGTAAAAAGCCCTGTCGCAAAAAGAAATGCTCCAAGCCATGGAAGATTTTTGGCAAGACAGCTTAAATAAACTGCCCCACCAATTGAAATCATTATACCGGATAAAACTGCCTTTCTAATTTCCAAAAACATTTTCTATCCACTTATTTAAAAGTAAAACCTATTGAAGGCACAATTCTAAACATATTATTAATGTTAAAACCACTTCCATTTATGTTAAGAAAATCATAGGAAACAAGAGTTGAAAGATAAAAGCCAAGCCTGTTCTTAAACATATACTGGAACTTAAACTGACCGGCAGCACCTACAGATACCCCCTGCGCATAAGCACTTGTATTTATATAAAGATCGGGTCCAATTCCAAAAAGAAAATTCACTGTATCCTTTTTAAAATTAAAATGCGGTCCGATTAAAGCATTAAGATCAAAGGCAAGAGCTTCGTTTTTAACATCATAGAAGGCATCAATATTTGCCATAATTCCTAAAAACGGAATAAGTTTTTTATCCAAAGAAACACAAGCTCCAGGAGCAAATACATGCCAGTCTGGAGAACTTTCACTTCCTGTAAAATTTGCACTGTTAAAAGACAAACCTATGTCAAAATAAAAATCACTTTTGTCAGAATCCTTTGCAAATACTTGAGAAACTGATGCAAAAGTAAAAATTAAAATTAAAGAGAATAAGACGCAATTCTTTTTCATAAAAGCCTCCAGAAATTCAGTTAAAAAATCTCTCAGCAGAATTATAGCACACTTTTTAGAAGATGCTTATTTTATAACTGATTTTTTAAGATGCCAGATATCTTTTACATAGTCTTCAATTGTACGGTCTGAAGAAAATTTTCCGCTGTTTGCAATATTAAGTAAAGTTTTCTTAGCCCATGCCATTTTATCCTTATATGCCTGTGCAACGTTTTCCTGAGCTTCAACATATGAATCAAAATCTGCAAGAACGTAATAAACGTCTGGCCTTTGTCCTTCAACTCCATAAACTAATGAATCATAAAGTTCTTTAAATTCCTGATGTCCTGAATCATAAGTTCCGTCTACTAACTGATCAAGAACTTTTTTAAGACGAGGGTTTGAATCTATGTACTTAAAAGGATTGTAATTATGTTCATTATTAATTTTTATAATTTCATCACTTGTAAGTCCAAAAATAAAGGCATTTTCTTTACCTGCTTCTTTTACAATTTCAATATTTGCTCCATCAAGTGTACCTAAAGTTAATGCACCGTTCATCATAAACTTCATGTTGGAAGTTCCTGAAGCTTCTTTTCCGGCAGTAGAAATCTGTTCAGAAATATCTGCAGCAGGAATAATTTTTTCAGCAGCACTAACGCGATAATTTTCTACAAATACTACACGAAGTTTTCCGCATACACGACGATCGTTATTAATTCTGTCTGCAACTGCATTTATTAATTTAATGATTGCCTTTGCACGACGGTAACCACTTGCGGCTTTTGCTCCAAAAATAAATGTTCTTGATGGTGGATTAAATGAAGGATCTTCCAG
>CAZALL010000043.1:10397-11873 GCA_964485955.1 uncultured Treponema sp.
TCTTCCAGAATACGATTGTAAAGATACATGATGTGAAATACATTCAAAAGCTGTCTCTTATATTCATGGAGGCGCTTTATCTGTACATCAAAAAGACTTTCTGGGTCAATAAATTCATTCTGCTGGTGCTTTAAAAATTCTGCAAGACGTTGCTTATTGTGAAATTTAATTTCTGTAAGTTCATTAAGGGATTTTTCATCATCAGCAAATTTTTCAAGTTCCTTAAGTTTAGAAAGTTCTGTTTCCCAGCCATGACCTATACGTTTTGTAATAAAATCAGAAAGTTCAGGGTTTGAAGAAAGAAGCCAGCGGCGTTGTGTTACACCGTTTGTTTTGTTATTAAATTTAGAAGGATAAATTGCTGCCCAGTTTTTAAGTTCCTGCTCCTTTAAAATCTGAGTATGAAGTTCTGCAACACCATTTACACTAAAGCATGAATGAATTGCAAGCCATGCCATGTAAACTTTTCCGTCGTGAATAATTGACATATGATTTTGAAGATTGTAATCGTTTGGAAATTTTTCACGAAGTTCAATCATAAAGCGGCGGTTAATTTCTTCTACAATCTGATAAATGCGCGGAAGAAGTCCCTGGAAAATTTCAATAGGCCACTTCTCCAATGCTTCGGCTAAAATTGTATGATTTGTATAGGCAAATGTTTTCTGAACAACATTCCATGCTTCATCCCATCCTACATTATATTCATCCATCAAAATACGCATCATCTCTGGAATTGCAACTACCGGATGAGTATCATTAAGCTGAATTACATGATAGTCAGGGAATTTAGAAAAATCAGTTCCTATGTTTGCAACAAAGTGATGAACTAAATCCTGGAGTGAAGCACTAGTAAAGAAATACTGCTGTTTAAGTCTTAATGCTTTACCCATTGGTCCGTTATCATTTGGATAAAGTACGCGGCTAATATTTTCTGCATTGTTCTGTTTTTCAACTGCACGGTTGTACTGCATATCATTAAAGAGCTGAAGATCAAAGCCATTTGGACTTGAAGCCTGCCAGAGTCTTAATGTGTTTACAGTCTTTGTTCCGTAACCTACAATAGGCATATCGTAAGGAGTTGCCGTAACTTCTTCTGCATTTTCAATATAAAATCTGTCGCGACCATCTGGAGTTTTTCCATATTTTATCTGTCCGCCAAATTTTACCGTAACTGCAAGGTCACTTCGCTTAACTTCCCATGGGTCACGGTGCTTAAGCCAGTTATCAGGATATTCAACTTGATAACCGTTTTCTATATGCTGTTCAAACATTCCATACTCATAGCGGATTCCATAGCCATGACCTGGATAGTCCAAAGTTGCAAGGGAATCTAAAAAACATGCTGCAAGACGACCAAGTCCTCCGTTACCTAAACCAGCATCAGGTTCCTCATCTTCTATAAGATCATAGTCAATATCCAAACCTTTTAGAACTTCTTCTACCTGTTCCTTAATCTGACTGTTAATAAGATTATTA
>CAZALL010000044.1:0-11757 GCA_964485955.1 uncultured Treponema sp.
CAAATTGCATTTTTAGCCTTTTACAAAAATACATATAAACTCCATGTGCCACGTGGCACTTTTAATTTTATTACAACCTAAATATATCTTATAATTTATAAAATGCATTTTTGTCAATATTTTTTTGCAATAAGTTTAATAATTATTTTTTTACAAGTTTTTAATACATTTTACTAAAAACTTACTGCACTACATTATCTTATAGAAGAAACTTTAATTTGTGTTACAGAAGGAACTGATGTTTTACACGTTATAATAAGAAGAAAGTGCATTTGCATTACACCCTATTTATCTTGCCTTTAAGGTCAGACGTATTCATGCAGAGTTTTGTTTTGTTTGTTATTTTGTCCCATGTGCCACGTGGCACACCATTTTTTTTATTATAAGGTGGTATACATAAATAACTATAAAAAAGTGCCAGGTGGCACTTTATGATTTATAAATTTAATATATTTTTTATTTTTTTACCTTGTATAAAAAATATTTTTAATTTATAAATTAAGTAAATAGTTCTACTCGCCCAAATTTTAGAGGAACTATATGCTTATTCTTACAGAAAAATCTAGTGTAGCAAAAGATTTTGCTTTAGCCTTAAACTGTACATTTTCTTCACAAAAAGAAATGTATTGTAATAACAAAGGAATCGAAATTGTAAATTGTATTGGTCATCTTTTTAAGGAAGAAGCTCCATGCCATTATGGAAATACATTTCCTGTAATTCCTGAAAAATGGGATTATAAATTTTGTGATGATATAAAACTTATAAAGCAGGCAAAAATAGTTTTATCTGCCCTTAAAGAAAATAAAAATAATGAAATTATCATCGCAACTGACGCTGACCGTGAAGGAGAAATTATTGCACGTGAATGTCTTTTAATGGCTGAAATAAATAATATTTCTAAAATAAAAAGATTTTGGGTTTCACAAGCTCTTACAAAAGAAGTTATTCTTGAAGGATTAAAAAATGCGAAACCTCTTTCAGAATATAATTTTTTAGCAAGTCAAGGTTTTGCTCGCCAGCATGCAGACTATCTTGTCGGTATGAACTTTTGCCGCTATATTTCAAACTCCGCTGGAACAAAATTTACAGTTGGCAGAGTTCAAACTGCAGTTCTTTCGGCAATAGATCAAAGATGTTTAGAAATAAAAAACTTTGTTCCAAAAAAATATTATCAGTTTTATGGAATTTTTAGTCCTTCTCGTGTGCCACGTGGCACATCAAAATGTAAAGGTTTATATTTTATTCAAATAAAAAATGAAAGTGAAAACATAAAAGATAATTTTAATGAACAAAATTCTTTTGATAATTTAGAAAATGAAAGTCAATTAAAATCTTTAATTGGAAACCCTGTAAAACTATTAAGCAGTAAAAATGAAAAGAAAATAACTAATCCGCCATTACTTTACAATCTTAATGAACTTCAAAAAGAAGCTTTTAAATGTTTTGATTATACAGCAGATAAAACTCTTAATATAATTCAGTCCCTTTATGAAAAATTAAAATGTGTTTCTTATCCTAGAACTCCTTCAAGAGTTATGGGAAGTAAAAATGTTGAACTGTGTAAAAATATTGCTGACAGTCTTTGTAAGAGTTACAGTAATTTTTCTTCAATTAGAAATTTAATGAACATTTCGCTTTCAAATAAATTGTGTTTTAATGATTCAAAATTGGAAGCCCACCATGCTTTAATTCCATTAAAAGAACTTCCGGACAATGCCAATGAAGAGCAAAAAAATATTTACAATTTGATTTTAAACCGATTTTTTGAAAGTTTTCTTCCACCATGTGAATGGGAAAAACAAATTTATATTCTTGATGTAAATGATAAAAAATTTAAGGTTACAGGTAAAAAAATAATTTCCAGCGGTTTTAAGGATGAAGAAATTCAAAATATTTTTAATAGTTCAAAAAATAAAAAAGACGAAAATATAGATGATGAACTTCAAACTTTAGAGGATATAAACTGGTCTTCACTTTTTTTAACTCAAATAGAAATTCAAGAAAAATGGACAAAAGCTCCACCTTATTTTAATGAAGCAAGTATTTTATCTTTTATGGAAAATCCTAAAAATCTTTGTGAAGATGATATTAAAACGGAGTGCCACGTGGCACATCAAAAACTTACAGGACTTGGAACGCCAGCAACACGTCATACTTTTATTCCTAAACTTATGAAAAATAATTACATAGATTTAGACAAAAAAAATTTTATTATGACACAAACAGGTATAAATCTTTTAAAGGCTGTAAGATATTCTTCAATAAAAAGTCTTGCTGATATTGAAGAAACAACTATTTGGGAAAAACGACTTAATGAAGATCCTGATAAATTTTTGGAAGACATAAAAACATTTGTAAAATCGGCAGTATCACAAGATATTAAAATTGAAGGGCTTTATAAAAAAAGTGAAATAATTTGTCCGCTTTGTAAAAAAGAAGTTCGCAAAGGAAAATTAAACTGGTATTGTTCAGGCTATAAAGAAGGCTGTAAATTTATAATTTGGGAAAATACAGCTGGAGCTAAAATTGCACAAAAAGATGTCTTAGACTTATGTAACGGAAAACGAACAGGAATAAAACATTGTGTAAATAAAACAGGGAAAAAATTTGACTGTCATTTTATTTTAGATGATAAAAAAAATATTAAATTTGATTTTGAAAAATAAGATTAAATGATGTGCCACGTGGCACACGAAAAAAATAAATGCAATGAATTAAAATTATAATAATTCATCAAAATTAAACTTGAAAAATAAACTTGACAATTCAAAATGTATTTTCATAGTTTTAAACAAACTATTTTTATAGGAGTAAAACTATGGAAAAGAAAATTTTATCACCAGCACAGGAACTGAAGAAAAAATATATTCTTCAGTGTATGAACAAAGAACTGTCTGTTCTTGAAACTGCAATGACACTTGCCTGTACGGAAAGAACAGTTTTTCAAAAAATTGCTGATTATAAGCAAAAGGGAGATGAAGCTTTTATACATGGAAACACTGGTAAAAATTACCGCAGTGAATATTATGAAGATTTAAGACTTCAGGTAATTGATATTTTTCTCAACACAAGAATTAATGGTGAAAATCCATATGAAGATATTTCATATAATTTTTTTACAGAAGTACTTGAAGAATTTTATAATGTAAAATTAAGTGTTTCATTTGTAAAAAATACATTAAACAGCATAGGTTACCTTTCACCAATAATTAAAAGAGGAAAAAAGAATTCAAAAACATATCTTTTAAGACAAAGAAAAGAACATTGCGGTGAACTAGTTCAAGCAGACGGAACTGATTTTGAATGGTTTAAAGACAGACATTTATACTGCATACAAGGTTTTGTTGATGACGCAACAGGTTATCCAGTTGGACTTTATATGACTAAAAATGAATGTATGCTTGGATATATTGAAGCTTTTAGAAACATGGCAGAAAGTTTTGGAATTCCTGAACAACTTTATCCTGATAAAGCTTCTGTTTTTTTTGTAAATAATCAAAAAAATAATGACGGTGAAAAACATTTAACACAGTTTGGTTTGATGATGGAAAATTTTGGAGTTGATATGTTTCCTGCAAATTCTCCGCAGGCAAAAGGAAGAATTGAAAGATTTTGGCAGACTATACAACATCGTCTTCCAACATTATTTAAACTTAAGGGAATTAAAACAGTAGAAACAGCCAATGATTTTTTGAGAAAAGATTTTTATAATGTCTATAAAAAGTGGTTTCCTAAAAATCCAAAATCAAGTGAAACAAAATTTGTAAAAGCTGATATGCATGAAGTAAATAAAATTTTAAAAGCAACATTTCCAGGCAATACAGATAAGGGTGGAATATTTTTATTAAAAGGATATAAATTTTTTTGTTCTGAACTTCCTAAGCAGAAAATTTTAATCAACTTAAATGAAAAGGAAGGTCTATGGGTAACTTCCATAAATGACAGTACAAAGAGATATATTCCAAAACTCATTGAAACAGATACAAGTGGTTCAATGCCAGATGTAATGAAAGATTTAATTGAAAGAATTTTCTTACGTAGTGCAAAACCTAGATTTAGAGAAGTTTATATAGATGTAGATGATGTTGTTTTATCTGAAGTTAAACCTAAAAAAAATCTGCCTGTATATGCAAAATAATTTTAGAAGTGCCACGTGGCACACGAAAAATTAGAAAGGAATAGAAAAGTAAAATTGTGCAGTTAACCCTGCACAATCACAGGTGCATAGGGTGTAACCCTATAATTTATAAAAGTATTTTTATCTTTATACTATACAAAATAAATAAAAAAATCATTTTAATTTTATACAATATAGATAAATACAATTTTTATAAAATACTAAATGTTTATTTAGATAAATTATTTGTATTACTATACAAGTAAAATTTAGAAAAAAAATTATCTTTTATTTGCAAAAAAATAATTTTTTTACTGAAAAAATCAAAAATTGTTGACATAGTTTTTCATTTTATGTCAAAAACAAATGATAAATTGGACTTAACAACGAAAAGCGAAAACCAAACGGTTAACGCACAAAATGCTGTTAAGTTCTGAACACATTCTTAACCGCATTTTTTAATACGGTTTTATAGCCCGTCTGAAAGTGTTCATCAGGCGGGCTTTTTTTTTTGACCTTGGGAGGGGCTAAAAAAATGACAAGAGCGGAGCAATTACAAAACTTAATTAACACTCATGAACAAATGGGAACTTCTTGCGTAAAGGCAAATGATGAAACAGGTGCACAAATGCACAAGAACATCGTACGGGGCTTAAAAATAAAATATAGCCAGTTGACCCTTGAAGAAGCAGGAAAAATTATCTAGCAAAAAATTTTTTATAAGGAGGCGGAGAAATGGACACAAAAGAACTTCGCAATTTATTTTACGCAATCGATTCATATTCTGAAAAATCAAAATATGAAGTCATCAAGTTGGAAATTGAAGGCGACAAAATCAATTTAGAATTAAAAAGTCGTCCTGTTGAAAAAACTTCTGAGGGGGCAGAAAATGTTGACTTTCAATGAACTTACACTAACAAGCAGTCTGTCGCTTGGAAAACTTGAAACAAATGCAGAACAGCTTAAAGAATTAGTTCTTAACAAACTTTCTGAATATACCCCCGAAAATTATGTAGGAAAAATTGCAGAAGCAAAGAACGACAGAGCAGTTCTAAACAATGCCGAAAAAATGCTTAATTCAAAACGGCTTGAACTTGAAAAAGAATACATGCAACCTTTTCTAGTTTTCAAAAATACGATTGCACAAACTTGCACGGCAATAAAACAGGCAAGTGCAAAACTTGATGAAATTGTAAAAGCACAAGAGAACAGCGAAAAAGAAATAAAGCGTGTAAAAATCAGCGAATACTGGAACCGTAAAAATTTTACGCTTTTTAATTTAGACAAAATCTTTAATGAAAAGTGGCTTAACAAAAGCACAAAAATTAAAGACATAGAAAACGAAATAGACGCAAAAATCAAACAGACATTTGATGACTTAAAAGTACTGGACAACTTTCCAGAAGAAGACAGAGCACTTTTAAAAACAATTTACTTACAGACGCTAAACCTAAGTGACGCAACAGCAAAGGCACAGGAATTAAAAGCAAATAGAGACCGCCTTGCTTTTGAAAAAAAAGAAGGTGCAGAGTTTGAAAAGCAAAGCCAACTTAGACAGCAGTTAAAAAACGAAGTGCAGGAAGTAAATCAGATTGAAGCAGAAAAGAAAAATAGTTCTTTAATTGCTCAAGCATTGGAAATTACTCCAGACGCTCCCAAGGTTGAAGACTATGCTCTTTTATTCCACGGTACACGAGACCAGCTTTTAGAATTAAAGCGGTATATGACGAAGGAAGGAATAACCTACCAAAAATTAAAAGATAACGGAGGGGGCATTTACCAACTTTAAGAAATCCTTGTCCGTATGGGCTGGAAATAACTCTCACCATTTGACAGCCGGGAAAGACCGGCAACTTTATAAAAATTAAGGGGTTAACGATGAACGATTTAAATTCAGTTTTACTAGTAGGACGACTTACAAAGGACATGGAACTTTCATACACAAGTGGCGGAGCGGCAATCGGAAAGTTCTCTCTTGCAGTAAACCGCTCAAGAAAAAACGAAAACGAATGGACAGAAGAAGTTTCATATTTTGAAATTAAATGTTTTGGAAAGACCGCAGAAAACTTAAAACCTTATTTAGTCAAAGGCAAACAAATAGGTGTCATAGGTTATTTAAAACAAGACCGTTGGGAAAAAGACGGACAGAAGTTTTCAAAAATAACAGTCGGGGCAGAAATGATACAACTTCTTGGAAGTAACTCATCTGCAAACAATTCAGCCCCTTCGCCTTACGATGTACCGTTTGAAAATCAAAATGGATACGGCTACAGCAACTAAAGGGGGACAGCATGAAGCAGTCAGAAACAATTACAAAATTACTTGAAGCCTTTACTCTAGCACAAGCGGAATTTACAACACTCCCAAAAGACAAGAACGGGTACGGTTATAAATACACAGACCTTGATACAGTAATTTCTTCAGTGCGTCCAATCTTAGCAAAACATGGGCTTGGTTTTATGCAGATGTTAACAACTTTAGAAAACGGCAAGAGTGCAATTACAACACGCTTGTTCAGTAAAGAAGGTGAATACCTAGAAGACACAACAATCCTTCCAGAAGTTGCAATGGCAAAAACAAACTCTGCACAAAACTTAGGGGCGGCAATTACTTACATGAAGCGTTATGCACTTTGTGCAATGCTTGGAATTTCAAGTGATGAAGACACAGACGCAGTAAGTCCACAGCAGACAAGACCCCAGCAATCTCAGCAGAATTTTAGAACACAGCCAAAAGCACAGACAAACCCTGTACAGCTTGCAGGAGGGGCAGACACAGTGCAGGAGCATGAACAAATTGAAAAACTAATGGCAGCACGAACAGAAAGCGGTCAGTTGATTTTTACAAAAGATGAAGCCGTTAACTTTGGCAAAATGCGGGCAACGGTTACCGCTCAAGACTTAATCAAAATGATGAATGAAGAAATAAAAAAGCGAAAAGAACAGATGACTTCATCATTAAAGCCAGAAGATATTTTTTAGTAAAAATTAAAGGGGAATAAAATGCAACTTTGTGTAACACTAAAAAGAGTTTTTGAAAAAGGCAGACTTTCTTTTGAACTTCCACACGAAGAAGAACTTTTAAAAGCGTTACACAATCTTTTAAGCATATGTCAGAAAAAAAATAATGATTATGTAAGTTTAACACTTTCCACTCCGAGAAAACCACGGACAACGGGTAAGGGTTCACAAAATCATCATTTGAACGGTCATATAATGCAGATATGTCAAGAAAGTGGCAATGATTATGAAACAATTAAATATTGTATAAAAATGCTTGCCGTAGAAAAGTTAGGGTTCCCCTTTAAAACAGTTGCAGGGCATATTCTTCCGCAGGGCGAAAAAGACAGCTCTACAGAAGAATGTGCAAAATTAATTGAAGCGTCGCATATTTTAGCGGCACAACTTGGAATAATTCTAGTGGAGTAAAAATCATGAGTGAACCAAAAAACGAAAAAGAAAAATATTGCATTTATTGCGGTAGAAAATTGCAATGGAATGATTTTTCAGATGAATGTCGCCACTGCTATGACGTAAACGAATACGGAATAAGAGGCTATCAAAAAGAATTAGATGATGACTTTGAAGACGATGACGGAGACTTATATTTTGATTACAGCGAGCCGTGGTAGCAATGACAGAAAGTGAAGTATGGCAAAGAAAGCGAGCACTTGCAACTTGTGGCGGAGTTTGTGAAGTATGCGGAAAAACTTTGACGGTAAGTAACTGGCAGGGAGCACACCGCATAGCAAACACAAAAGCAAATCGCAGTAAATGGGGTTCTTTAATAATTGACCATTTTCTAAATATTGCTATTGTCTGTTCGCTTTCATGCAATCAATCCTGCAACATTGGCAACAATCCAAAAGCATGTCTTGAACTTGCAGAAAAAATAATCAAATACGAAAGGGGAATAATTTATG
This sequence comes from uncultured Treponema sp., assembly GCA_964485955.1. Taxonomy (GTDB): domain Bacteria; phylum Spirochaetota; class Spirochaetia; order Treponematales; family Treponemataceae; genus Treponema_D. Next base: position 8,041 of record CAZALL010000044.1, read on the forward strand.
GCTAGAGAAAGAAAAGCATATTTTCAGTATTACGAAACATTTGAAAAAGTCGTACAGAAATTTAAAACCGCAGAAGAACGGGAAAACTTTAGAGTAAAAATTATAAATTACGGTTTTTACGGAATTGAGCCAGAAGAATTAAACGAAAGAGAAGAACTTGTCTGGGACATTATAAAAGACATGATAGACGACCAGTTGCACCGTAGAGAAGTAAACCGTGAAAACGGAAAGAAAAGAATTATTGCAGAAAAAAAAGACGAAGGCGAAAACACACAAACTGAAAATAATTCAGAAAATAAAAAACGTTTTGAAAAACCAACAGTCGAAGAAGTAAACGAGTACTGCACAGAAAGAGAAAACGGAATAAATGCCAATCAATTTGTTGACTACTATGAAGCGAGAGGTTGGAAAATCGGAAACAACAGCATGAAGGACTGGAAGGCAGCCGTAAGAACATGGGAGCAAAGGCAAAACGAAAGCCCACAGTATAGACCAAAAACAGAATGGCCAGAAGATAAGTTAATGCTTTAAGAAAGGGGGCAAACATGGAAAACTGCATAAAGCACGGAGCATACAAGGCAGAAGAAATAGAAATCCTTGGAATAAAAATAAAAACAAAATGCCCACTTTGTGAAGCAGAAAAAAATAAAAGAGAACTTGAAAAAGAAGAAGTTCTTCAGAAATTACAGATTGAAAATGATTTTTTAAAGCGTGGAATTGAACCCGAGTTTTTTAACGTAAGCCTTGAAGATTATAAAGCAGAAACAGAAAACGAAGAAAAAGCCCTTAAAGCCTGCAAAGATTTACTTGAAGGAAAAATTAAAAAAGTCCTGCTTTTAGGAAACAACGGAACAGGAAAGACAATGCTTGCAGACGCGCTTGCAATAAAACTTCATGGGGTGCGAGTAACCATGTATGAACTTTCTGCAAAAATAAGGGAAGGCTACAGCAAAAATAAAAGCGAACTTGAAATAATTAACGCTTTACTTTCCTACCCTTTTATAGCGATTGACGAAATAGGCAGAACAAAAGGAAGTGAAGCGGAATTAAACTGGCTTAGTTATTTAATCGACAAGGCACACACAAGGGGTATAAGACTGCTTTTAATAAGCAACAAAAGACAAGCACACAGTCTGCCAAAAGAAAGACTAGGTGAAGCAATAGAGTATTTTTTGCCCAACGATGCAATATCACGGCTAAGGCAGAATTCTGTAATTGTGGAGGTTGACGGACGTGACAGACGAGCAGTTATGGCTGCCGTTTGATTTTATACACGAACTTGAAGAAGAAGAGCAAATCGACCTGTCGGGGCTTTCGCATTATGAAAATCCGTCAAATGATAATGAACACTTGCTAGAACTTCAGTATCAGTACAAAGTGAACGGAAAGCAAGAAGCCCTTACAGAGTTTTATACAAAGGCTGTAAGAGTATGCGAAAAAATCATAAATCAGAAAGCAAGGCGAAACAGGTTTATAAAAAGATTAAATGAAGAAGAGAGAGAAGAAAAAGCAGTAGATGCAACAAACTACATAATCGAGAAGTTTTTAAAAGAGCCTAACTGGTATATAAAAAGCAATGTCCCTGCTTATTTATATTTAAGGGTCTTAAAAGAACTTTACTACCGAAGCCAAGGGGACGCACTTGTTAACTTTGTAGAATGGGAAACATTCAAAGAAGAAGCAATAGAAATAGACGAAGACGAAGAAGTGGCAAAACGAAAAAAAGAGGAAGCAGAAGGTGAAAGTATATATAAGTGGAAAAATTTCAACTAAAGAAAATTATCAAGAAGATTTTTTAAAAGCAAAAGAAAAACTTGAACGCATGGGACACACAGTACTTTCTCCTTTAATGATAAATGCAAGTCTTGAGTATGAAGAATATATGCATATTGATTTTTCAATGATAGACATTTGCGATGCAGTTTATTTTTTATATGACTGGAGCGACAGTCGGGGAGCAAGGAGAGAAAAAAGTTATGCCGAGGCAAAAGAAAAACTTTTAATGTTTGAAGATTACCCCGACAGTGAATAAGAAAGCCTTGTCCGTATGGACTGGAATATTGACGGTGTGGAAAAGACACACAAATTGATTTTATGTATTAGCGTAAAGCCTTGAAGGTGGCGGAAAGCACTTGACCCCACTCAGTGCAGGCGACTGAATAAAACATTCTGCAATCGGATAATTACAAAAAAATCAATGTTTTATCCGTCAGTCAAACCTTCAATTTTATTTTAAGGAAAGGAAAATGAAGCGAACACTTAATTTTAAATGGTTTACAAAAGAGCCAAACTTAGTTGACTTTGTAAATAAGAACAACATCACAACAGAAAATATAGAAAGCATTCAAACAGTTGTCCTTTCAGATGATAGAGTTTATTACACACTTTTTTATTGGACGGTAGAAGAATGAACAATAAAACATATGTAAACATAGATAAAAAAGAGTGTCCCTTTAAAGAACGAGATTTAAAGAATGACTGTTGTTACAACGGAATTAAAGAAGAGTGCTGTAAGTATTTTGTCCGCTATGACTGGGATAAACATTACAACCATATTGAATGCACTCACCCACCAATAAAAGACAGTCAACAGTTAGAACTTTTTAATTTTTGATTTTTATACTGTTAAAGTTTTTAGCAGTTAAAAAAATAAACCTTGTCCGTATGGACTGGTAAATTGACAGCGTGGAAAAGACACGCACTTTCAACAAAATTATGAACGTTGTTCAGACCTTTGTTGAGAATGATTTTTAATTAAGTTTTCCAAAAGCCTTTTACAGTGGAACGGAAAGCATAAAATTAAATACCAGGAGCTTTGTTTAATTTTGTGCAGGCGTCAGAATAATTTTATTAACGGGATTTTAAAATTATGCGTCAGACAAAAACTGTTATTTTTTTTAGCGGAGTAAAACGGTGGAAGAAAAGACTTGTAGGACATGCCAGTGGCTTGTAGAAGAAACAGACAAGGTAGGTGAATGGAAACATGAAGAAGCATTAAAACAAAAAAAAGGTTTTTGTTTATTAAAAGATTTATTTACATACATAAAGCCAGAATATAAAGCGTGCAGAGATTATACAAAGTAAAGCGATTAAAAGCGAAAGTAAGCGATTGTAAGCGAAAATAAGCGAATAAAAGCAAATGGGAGCGAAAAGAAATGATTAAATATAAAACAAAAGAATATCAAGACAAATTAAGAAATATTTTAAAAGACAAAGAAAAGCCATTAAAAACAATCAGAAGAGAAATGAATTTAACAAGCGTCCAGACATTACGGCTTATGAACCTCATGTTTGATGTTTACGAAACAGATGACTATTTTTTTGGCATAAGGAAAGAGTAAAAAGCATGGAAAAAGAGAGCAAAGTAGTAAAAGAAGTAAAAGAAATAATAAGACTGTGCAACGTAAAAATACAGCGAATAAACACAGGCTGTTTTAAAGTTGGCGAGCGGTGGATAAGAACAGCACAAAAAGGAACGCTAGACTTTGAAGGCTACGACAATAAAGGGCGGTTTGTAGGAATAGAATGCAAAAGACCAGGCGGTGGAAGAATAAGCGAAGAGCAAAAAGAAAGAATAAACGACATAAACAAAAAAGGCGGACTTGCAACAGTCGTAACAAGTGGAAACGAAGCACTAGACTTTTTAATAAAAAATAAATGCTTTTAATTTTTAAGGGAGAATAAGGGTAAAAAATAATTTTAGACTATAAAGTCATA
>CAZALL010000045.1:0-11738 GCA_964485955.1 uncultured Treponema sp.
GTTGTTCAAAAATATGCAGATAAAGATTCAAGAATAAAACTTATTTGTGCAAAGCAAAATCGTGGCTCTTCTGGTGCAAGAAATAAGGCAATGGAAGTGGCAAAAGGAAAATATTTTGCTTTTTTGGATAGCGATGATATTTGGCATTCAGATTATCTTTCAACAATGATGAATCATATAGAAGAAAATAAAGATGAATCTATTGCAATTTTCTTTAGTTCCTATAGACGAATGAACAGTAAATGTGATGAAGTTTTGCTTGCCCCTTATGTTTATGAAGGTAAAATAACATATAAACATTTACTTAGGCATTGTCCAATTTTTCCAAGTGCTGCAATTGTAGATACTTCAAAATTAAAAGAAAAAGTTTTTTTTAATGAAGCTTTAAAAGCTTTACGCGATGATTATGCTTACTGGCTTGATATAATGAAAAACGGTTTATGTGCAATGGGCTTTAGCGATATTCTTGTTGATTACAGAATGCGTGACGACAGTATGACTGCAAGTAAGACAAAAATGATAAAACCGCAGTGGAATATTTACAGAAAAGTTCTTCATATGAATATTTTTTCAAGTTTCTATTATTTAATGTGCTGGGCATTCAACGGAATAAAAAAATATAAGCTGGCTAAAAAATAAAAATTCGTCAAGTGGCATAATGTATGTTATAATAATAAAATATTATAGCCGAAAGGAGTTTACATTATGAAAAAATCACTTGTTTTTATGCCATATCTTTTAATTTGTTCACTTGCATTTGCTTTTGATGCAAAAACTTATAATCCCTTAACAAACGTAAATACCTGTGTTAAAAATGAATATTCAGTTACATCAAAATTTGGAAGTTATTATAGAACCCTTGCAACAAAAACAGTAAACGCTTACGACGCTTCGGGACTTTTACTTGAAGAAGCTGTATATACTGCAAAAGATAAATTGACTGAAAAAACTTCTTATACATACGACACAGAGCGTAATTTAACTGAAAAAAATACTTGTGATGCTGAAGGAAATTCTGTAGAAAAATTTGCATATACATATTCAGAAGGAAAATTAAAAGAGATTGACTGTTATAAAACGGGCAATTTTTATTCAAAGACTATTTTTAAAACAGAAAATGGAAAAACTGATAAGTCTGAATATAATGAAGAAGGTGCTTTAGTTAAAAAAACATTTTTAGTTTATCAGGGAAATCAGCTTATTGAAGAAAATGTTTATAGTTCAAATGGTCACTTAGATTATAAAAAAACATATGCTTATAATGATAAAAATAAAATAGATTCTATTGTAAAAACAAATCCAGAAGGTGAAATTGTAGAAAAAACAGTATTCCGCTATGATGCAAAGGGTAACTTAAGCGAAGAAACTTATTATGAAGGCGATGCAGTTTCTAAGAGAGTAATTTTTAAATGCACGGAAGATGGAAATATTGCTAAGGTTTCATATTATGATGTCTGTCAGAAATTTGGTGCTACTGCAAACGAGTTGACACTTATTTACGAATTTTCATATAAATAATAAAATACATTTTGGCAAATAGAGCTTAAAAAGTAGAAAGATGAGGTCAATATGAAGTACATTGGAATTAAACTTGCAGATAATTCATTTTATCCAATTTTGGAAGAAGGAAAAAGTGCATCTAAACTGATTGAACTTACAACTGCAACAGATAATCAGAGTATTGTTCAGATTGACCTTTACCGTTCAGAAAGCGGCACTATGGAAGATGCAGAGTATGTTGATTCCCTTGAGATTACAAATTTAAATGCCCATAAAAACGGAGAACCAACGCTTGCTTTAAATATTTCCTTAGATGAAAAAAATAAACTTAGTGCAGAAATTAAAGACCCTGAAACTGGTTTAAGCAGCGAAACAGCAGTTACTCTTGTTTCCAGAACTCTTGCAGAACGTTCTTCACCAACAAATTTTTCTTTGAGCAGTGAGATTGAAGAAGATCTTGATGATCTTAATGTAAGCTTGACGGACGAAAATACTGAGCAGAATGTTGAAGAAAAATCTTTGGAAAGGCCAGATATTTTTGCAGAAGAAAATGCAGGTATTGATGAGCCTCTTGTAGATCTTCCGGATATTGATATTCCTGTTGCAGAAGAAAATGCAATTTCTGATTCAGATTTAAGTTCTTTACAAGACTCAAGTTCTTTAGAAAATAATTCAAATTCATTAAATACAGAAGATATTTTTGCCGATACTGTAGAAGAGGACAAAGACGTGATAGGTTCAGAGCCAAATAATGAAGATTTTGCATTTGATGATCTTACAACAGATTCTTCTGTAAACGAAGCACAGAAAAATGATTCACAAATTGAGGAAGATACAGATTTTTCTTTTGAAGAACCTTCATCTTCTGTAAAAGAAGACGCATCGTCACTTGATTTTGACAAGGCTGTTCAAGCAGATACGATTCGTAATGAAGATAATATTTCGCAGACTTTGCAGGATTTTGAATCATCTCAGGTATCGCAGGAAAGCACTAGCGAAAAAGAAGATTTTAATCTGGATGCAGAACTTCCTGAAATTAATGAAACAAATTCAATTGATGCAACAAGTTCACTTTTTAATGATTCAGCATATTCAACTCCGTCTGATGTAACACAGCCTTTGCCTTCTGGATTAAATGACTATTTTGAGGATCCGGCTTTTAATAGTTCAGATGATTTTAAAACAGATACTAAAACTGATTTTGATGATTTAAATCTTGATGACAAGGAGCTTACTTTTGATTCTCAGTCATCTTCTGATGATTTTAATGTAGATGATTTAAATCTTGATTCTTCAGTAGATAATTCTTCTGATTTTTCTGCTTCCTCTTCTTCGGATGATGATTTGTTTAATACTGATGGCGACTTGGGTGTTTCTTCTGCTGACGAAGATGTTCCTTCTAAGAAAAAAACACCTCTTATTATTGCAATTATTCTGGCAGTTTTACTTCTTATAGGTTTAGCTCTTTTACTTTTTGTAATTCCAAATCAGTGTAATTTGTTAAATAAAGATAAAAAATCTTTGGATACAGAAAAAACAGATACTGAACTTTCTACAGCAGAAGTTTCTTCGCCTGCAGTTGAAGATGAAATTGTAATTGCTCCTAGTGTAGAAGAAGTAATTCCGGTAGTACCAGAAACTACCGTAGAAAAATCTTCTGATATTAAATATAGAATTAAATGGGGCGACACACTTTGGGATATTGCAGATGCATTCTACAAAAATCCATGGCGCTACGGAACAATTGCAAAGTATAATAATATTCCAAATCCGGATAAAATTATTGCCGGTACAGATATTCTTATTCCTGCAGAGTAATTTTGGTAAAAGATGAAAAAATTAAAAAGTCTCATTGTTAAAACAGCATTTTTGTTTTGTCTTGTAGCAACTTCGTGTTCTGCAAAAACAAGTCTTCAGACAAAGTATGGCGATGATGCGTATTATTTTATGGCTCTTGATGCACAAAAAAATGGAAATATAAATAATGCATGCCGTCTTTTAAAAAAATCAATTAAAAAATCTTCAGCACTTATACAAAGGAGATCTTTTGAAGAATATGTAAAAATATCTTCTCCTAAAGAAAGTCTTTTGGTAAGTCAGAATTTGTATAATAAATATAAAGATGATGAAGCCCTGCTTGAATATGTTAAGGCTCTTTATAAGGCTAAAGAATATACAAAAATTATCAGTTTAACTTCAAAAATTGATTTTTCTTCGACTCCTAAAGAAATTATTTATTACAGAATAAAATCCCTTAAAGAAAATAAAAGTAAATATTTTACAGATGAATTTATAAAGTGGTGCAGATTCCAGAATTTTTCAAAGGAACATTACGAACTTGCAAAAAATATTGAAGATAATGAACTTTTTGTTCAAATGAAAATGCATGTTTATACAAAAGAATATGATAAGGCTTTTGAAGATGCAAAATCTTTTGTAAAAGAATTATATGAAAAAAATGATGCAGATTTTTTAAATTCTGTTATTGTAAGTGATATTGGTAAGGCTTTTTTATACAGTTCACAAAATGTAAGAAGTTCAGTAAGTTTTCTTGAGGATATAAAAAAAATTGTTCTGGATGACAGCCGGTTTTACTTGAGTTTTTACGAAGCCCGCCTTTATGCAAAGAACAAGGATTATACTTCTCTTGCAATACAGAAATTTCTTGAAGCAATTTCTTTTACTGATGACAAAAAACTTTCTGATAATGCACTCTGGTATTTATTTGATACTGTCTGTAAAAATGAACCTTCGCTTTTAATTGAAATTCTTTCAAATTATTCTTCTAAAATAAATGATCCAAATTATTTTGATGATTTTTTTGACAGTCTTTCTGTAAACTTGCTTTCAAACCAATGCTGGAATGAATATTTTAAAATTGCGATGCTAATTGAAAAAACTGCAAGTGAGGAAGCACAGGCAAAATTTGCTTATGTTAGTGCCCGCTTAATTGAATTAGGTTGCGTAATTCCTCTAGGCTATGACAGGGAAGAAGTTCTGTCGCTTTTGTATAAGAGGGCTTTAAATAGTTCAACTGATATTTATTACAAATTGATTGCATCTTCAAAATTAAATTTAAGTGAAGAAGAAATTTATAAAATACTTTGTTCGCCATCAAGACAGGTGCTTTTTACACAGGATACTGCTCTTGAAAAATTGCTTACAGGTTATGCAGATTTTGGTTTCCCTGAAAAAATATTTCCTGAGTGGCAGAAAAATCAGTATGGTATTTCGATGGAGTGTGCAAAATTTCTTGCTGAATTTTTAAATAAGTGCGGAACAAAAGACAATGATTTTTATGCTCAAAGCCTGCGTATTGCTGCAAAAAAATTAAACTACTGTGAAAAGGCCGTTGATAAGGAACTTTTAATGCTGGTTTATCCGCAGAATTTTCATGAAGATGTATATTCCGCTTCAAGCCGTTTTTCTCTGCCAGAGGAACTTTTATATGCTTTAATAAGGAGTGAAAGTTTTTTTAATCCAAAAGTTTTAAGTCATGCAGGGGCAATTGGTTTAACACAACTGATGAAGCCTACTGCAAATGATATTGCTCGTAAACTAAAAATGAGTGATTACGATTTAACTGATTCAAAAACAAATATTCTTTTTGGTGCATATTATCTTGAAGAGTTAAGAAGAAGGCTTGATGGTTCTTCAATTCTTGCACTTTTTGCATATAACGGTGGTATTTCGAGAGTTAGAAAATGGGTTAAGTCTGTTAATGCTGAATTTAATACAAAAGATTTGCCGCGTGATATTTTTCTTGAAGCCATTCCCTTTAGTGAAACAAGAGAGTATGGAAGAAAAGTATCTTCTGCCGCTGCAATTTACGGACTTTTGTATTATGAAAAATCTGTAAAAAATACACTGGCAGAAGTTTTAAATTAGTTTTTAATTTTTTTTAAAATCGTAAAACAGCAACAGCTCCAACTTTATCTGAAGAAATTACAGGCATTAAGTTAAGGCTAAGTCCGTTTTTTGCAAGATAAGTTTTTTTGTAATTAATTGGACGGGCAATTCCCCAGATGATGTTTGCAAGAAGTCCGCCACCTGCAAGAATGCCAAAGCAGATTTGATATGGCAATGCTTCATTTATAATATCGTTTGCTGTGTCACTTGCATTTCCACCTACTCCTCCGGCAAATGCACCACCAAGTGCTCCTCCAAGGGCATAGACAATAGTCATAACTCCATAGCCTGCGACACCAATTACGGTTACAGTAGAAAATACTGCTCCAAGACTTCCGCCCAGTTTGTCACCCTGTACAAATGAACCGCATCCAAAGCCAGGTAAAAGATTTAAGAAAATTGCAGTCTTTACTTTTTCTGCTTTAGCTAAATTTGTTTTTTTAAATACAATTTCGCTTTGTGTTTCTTCAGTATTTTCTGCACTTATTTCTTCTGTTGCTTCGGCAGTTAAAGTACTGTCTTCCTGGCTTACTACAGCTCCTGTTTCTGAATAGACTGAAGGTTCATCCATTAATTCCTGGGCATAAGTAAATGCCGTAAGAAAAAACAGGGATAGGAAAACAGTTAAAGTTTTCTTTAAATTGGTTTTCATATTATTCTCCTTGCTATGCATTTTATGCACAGCATATTTATTTAAATTTTACATGTATAACACATATATTTGTATATTTTACTCTCTTTTAAATGAAAAAACAAACTTTTTATAAATTGAGTGTTTGCAAAAGATTGCATTTTTATTAGAATTGCAAAAACACTTTTTAGAGGAATTGTATGGCAGACGAAGCACTTGAAAAAAAGGTAAAAGAAGCTCTTGAAATGTTCAGACCTTCATTGCAGGCTGATGGCGGAGATATGGAATTTATCAATATTGATGAAGAAAATAAAGTTCACATTAGATTAACTGGTGCTTGTGGTGGTTGTCCAATGGCTACGATGACTCTTAAAATGGGAGTTGAAAGATTTTTAAAAGAGACATGTCCTGAAGTTACGGAAGTTCTTTCGGAAGAATAATTTATTTTTTTAAAATTATAAGAGGGTTAAAATGAAAATTGAAAAGAATTCAGTTGTAAAGATTCATTATGAATTAAAAAATAAAAATGGTGAAATAATTGACAGTTCATACTATTCTGATGACAAAGAACCTCTTGAGTATGTGCACGGGATGGGATTTCTTCTGCCAAAACTGGAAGAAGCTTTAGAAAATAAGGATGTTGGAGAACAGTTTGATTTAGTTCTTGCACCAAAAGATGGTTATGGTGAATATAATGAAAAACTGATTGTAGATATTCCAAAAGAACAGTTTGATATGACACTTCCTATTGAAAGCGGAATGAAGTTTCAGGCAGAAACACCAGTGGGGCTTCAGATTGTAACTGTTAGGGAAGTAAAACCGGACTTTATTACAGTAGATGCAAATCATGAATTGGCTGGAGTTGAACTGCATTTTCATATTGAAGTTGTAGATGTAAGAAAAGCAAGCGAAGAAGAATTAAATGCAATGAAGTCTCACTGCTCTTGTGGTGGTGGCTGTGGCGGTAACTGCGATGGTAATTGTGACGGCGAATGTGACTGTGATGGTAACTGTGAAGGTGGCTGTAATGGGGAGTGCGGACGCAATTAAGTAAAGATTGCTTTAAATACTGATTGAAAAAAAAATATATTTATGGTAGGTTTAAGCGTCAACAGCGTAATGTTGTTATTCTGTTGATTCTCTGGAGAGTCCCTTTAATGGGCGCCGAAGGGTTAAGGTCATATAGGCCGATATCTCAGGTAAAAAGGACAGAGCTTACTTAAGTTCTATTCACTCTTTAGAGAGCCATTTATGTGTTTACATAGTGGCTCTTATTTTTTTTCATGGAAGTGTGTAAAAATGTTTACAGCAATCATTGAAAAGATCGATGGAATTGTATGGGGTCTTCCAACTATTATCCTCATACTTGCAACGGGTTTACTTCTTACAATCCGTCTGCGTGGTATCCAGTTCACAAAGCTTGGACTTGGATTTAAATCAATTTTTAATAAGTCAGAAGACAGTGACGGTGAAGTTTCTTCATTTGGTGCTTTATGTACAGCTCTTTCTGCAACTATTGGTACTGGTAACATTGTAGGTGTTGCTACAGCTATTGCTGCTGGTGGTCCAGGTGCTCTCTGCTGGATGTGGGTTGCGGCTTTAGTTGGTATTGCAACAAAATATACGGAATGTATGCTTGCCGTTAAGTATCGCGAAGTTAAGCCTGACGGAACAATTTTGGGTGGTCCTTTTTATACAATCGAAAAGGGTATGAAAGAAAGAACTGGTTTTTCATGGAAATGGCTTGCAGTTCTTTTTGCAATTTTTGGTGTTTGCGTAGGACTTTTTGGTATAGGAACATTTACACAGGTTAGTGGTATTACAACTGCAGTAAATACAGCAATTGATCCTAATAATAAACATGTTGCTTTTGCATTTGGTACTCCAACAGAAGAATCATTACAGGTTTATCTTGCAGAACATCCAGAATTTCAGACAAAATTTGATGACTTCCAGACACGTAAAAATGCTTTTGTTGAAAAAACTGATGTAAAAATTTCAGAAAAGACAGAAAAACTTAATTTACTTAATGCAGAGGAAAACGCAGAAGAGTACAAGGTTCTTGAAGCAGAAATTGCAGCTCTTGAAGCATCAAAAGCAGATACAACTAATTATGCAAAGACAATGCTTGTAAGCGGAAAAAATTATCATGAAGGATTTTTCAATAAGGCAGATTCTCATGTATGTACATATGCAATTGTTATTGCAGGTCTTTTAATTACGCTGGCAGTTGCTCTTGTAATTATTGGAGGTCTTCAAAGAATTTCTAAAGTTGCAGAAAAACTTGTTCCTGCGATGGCAATAATTTATGTTTTCTTAGGTCTTTCTATCATAATTATGAATGCAACTCATGTTCCTCAAGCATTTGCAGTTATCTTTAAAAATGCTTTTGGTTTCCCTGCTATTGCCGGTGGTCTTATAGGTTGGTCATTTAAGCAGATTACAGAATCAATGCAAAAAGGTGTTGCCCGCGGTATTTTCTCTAACGAAGCAGGTCTTGGTTCTGCCCCGATTGCTGCTTCTGCTGCAAAAACAAATGCTCCTGTAGAACAGGGTATTGTTTCTATGCTTGGAACATTTATTGATACAATTATCATCTGTTCAATGACAGGTCTTGCCATAGTAATTGCATTCTATACAGGTGACAATCCAACAGGTTCAGGGGATCTTCAGGGTATTGAATTAACAGCAGCTGCCTTTAACAAAGTACTTGGTGGTGACGGACATTCAGTTCAGTTCCTTCTTATGCTTTGTCTGGTATTCTTTGCATTTACTACAATTCTTGGATGGGATTATTATTCAGAAAAGTGTCTTGAATATCTTTCAAATGGCAACATGAAGTTAGTAAAAGCATTCCGCTGGGTTTATATTCTTGCAGTATTTATTGGCCCATATTTTACAATCAAACAGGTATGGACAATTGCAGATATTACAAACGGACTTATGGCAATTCCTAACTGTATTTCGCTTATAGTTTTAAGTGGAGTTGCTGCCCGCGAAACAAAGGCTCATTTTGACAAAAAAAAGAATTTAAAACAGTAATTCAAAAGAAAATTTATAATTCATAAAATTTTTATGGGACCCTGGAATTTATTCTGGGGTTTTTTTTATATAAAAATCTTCTCAAAAGATACAAAAATTGCTATAGTACTAGGTGAATTAAAAATGTTAGCATAAACTAACTTTAAGGAAATACTATGGATTTAGCAGACATTGATGAAAACGGCAAACCACTTTTGTTTTTTGGTGAAACTTCTGTTGAAAAAATTAAAAAAATAGAAGGTCAGTCAAATGTTTATCTTCTTGAAACAACTACATGTCTTGAACGTACAAATCAGCTTTCTCCAAAGGCGGGTCAGTTTTATTTAATTAAAAGTCTTAAATCTAATGTAAATTATAACAGGCCTATTTCTGTTTATCATTCTCAGGAAAAGATTGTTGACGGCAAAAAGCAGGTAACAGTTCAGTTTATGATTTTGGAAAAAGGTCAGGGTACTCAGGAACTTTGTCACATGCACGAAGGAGATAAAATTTCTGTAATTGGACCTTTAGGAACTCCGTGGCCTATAGAAAAAGCTGTAAGCGGTAAAACATGTATTGTAGGTGGTGGAATTGGAGTTGCTCCAGTTGCAAATTTGGCTTCTTCTTTACCGGATGGTTCATATGATTTTTATGCAAGTTTTAAAAGCGGTTCTTACGGTCTTGAAAATGTAAAGGCAAATAAACTTTTAATTACTACGGACGATGGATCTGTTGGTATTCATGGAATGCTTCCAGAGGCTCTTTCTAAAGAAGCAGTGATTGCTGGCGGTTATAAAATTATTTTTGCCTGCGGACCAGCTCCTGCCCTAAACTACGTAAAGCATCTTGCTGAAGAACTGGGAATTGAATGTTACTTAAGCATGGAACATAGAATGCTCTGCGGTGTTGGTGCATGTCTTGGTTGTACAATAGAAACTTCTGAAGGCTTAAAAAGATGCTGCAAAGATGGTCCTGTTTTTAATTCAAAAATTTTAACTTTTCCAAAACCTCAGGAACGCAGGCAGCCTCTTGCAGACAATGAAGAAGTTGACTTAAGCGTTGACATTGCAGGTGTTCATTTTAAAAATCCTGTAATTGCTTCTGCCGGAACTTTTGCATTTGGTCAAAATTACCGCGGACTTTCTGATGTTGCTTTATGGGGTGGAATTGCTTCTAAAGGTTGTACTCTTGAACCTAGAGAAGGTAACAAAGGAGAGCGTAGCCTTGAAGTTTCTGGCGGAAACATGAATTCAATCGGTTTACAAAATCCAGGCATTCCAGTTTTTATAAAAGAATTGCTTCCAGGTATGATAGGGTTAGGTCCTGTTGTAATTGCAAATCTTGCAGGAAGTGACATAGAGTCTTATGTAGAAGGTGCCCGACTTTTAGATGAAACAGACTGTGACATGATTGAATTAAATATAAGCTGTCCCAATGTAAAAGCTTCTGGTCTTGCTTGGGGACTTAGTGCTGATACAGCATTTTATTGTGTTTCTTCAGTGCGTGCAGTTACTAAAAAACCGCTTATGGTAAAACTTTCACCTAATGCTCCTGATAACCGCCCGATTGCTGTTGCTTGTATAAATGCAGGAGCTGATGCAATAAGTCTTATCAATATGATTCACGGAGTTGCCATTGATATTGAAAAGGGAAAACCTTTCTTTAACAATGTTCATGCAGGTTATTCAGGTCCAGGATTAAAGCCTCTTGCATTAAGAATGGTTTACGATGTTGTTGAAGAAATAAATAAACTTCCTGAATACAGAAGGGTTCCTGTTGTAGGTATGGGTGGAATTAGTTGTTGGCAGGATGCAGTTGAATTTATTATGGCCGGAGCAAGTGCAATAGAAATTGGACAGGCAAAATTTACTAATCCTGGTATAGCACTTGATGTTGTAAACGGTCTTAAGGCATTTATGAAAAGTCACGGATATAAAAATCTTGCCCAGATGAGGGGAATTGCTCAGGTAAAGCATCCAAGTGTTTTAGGACCTGGCAATGAAAGAGAAAAATACTCTGACATGAAAAACATGATGTCAAAATAAAAGAATATCTCATGGAAGACTTTCGTTAATGCTTAAAATTACAAAATTTGCATCCTGAAAGTTTGTAAATGCAAGTTCACTCTGATCTGGCGAAAGAGCAAGTCCTGTTGGCTGGTTACCGCCTTCAATTGACTGGATAAGTCTTCCGTCAGAGCAGTCAAGTAGGCTTATTTTTCCATTTACGGGGCTTCTTTGAGTGTAAGAAAGCGGGTTGTTGGGACCGCGGGAAGAAACAAGAACATACTTGTTTTGTAAAAGAGCTATTGTGTTTGGGTTGTTAAATACTTTCCACTTGGCACATATTGTAAATGAAGCAAGATTAATTTTGTAAATACAGGCGTGGTACATGTCACTTACAAAAGCAAATGTTTCTTCCTGGTTTACTGCAATATGACGCATTGCAGCTTTTTCAATTTTTATTTCATTTATTTTTGATGCAGTTAAAGTATCAAATTTTTGAATTTCACCGCTGTCAAAACAAAGAACAATTATTTCTTTTCCGCCATTAATAAAATTTAGTCCGCGGGGTGCAAGACCTGTTTTTATTTTTTTAATAACATTTCCGCTCTCATAGTCAATAAGGCTTACATCATTTGAAATCCAGTTTGAAACAGCCAGCATATTTTTTTCTT
>CAZALL010000046.1:0-11665 GCA_964485955.1 uncultured Treponema sp.
GAAAATGAGGTTCTTGCCTGGGAGCACTGTCGTAACGCAGTTACAATTCCTTTTGTAAGCCGTGAAATATATAATTATATTCTTGAAAATTATGAATATAAAAATTCTCTCTTAAATACAAGTATTGAAAATACAGCTGTTATAAATTCCATGGTAAATCTTGCTGTAATTCAGTCAAGTACAGGACATGATGACGATGCTCTGGAACTTTTAAATAAGGCTTCTTCAAGAACACTTGATCCACTTTTAAAAGCTTCTATTTTGTATAGAATGGCAGTTATAATGAAGGGTTCATCAGACCCTTACAGTGCCAGAAGAACATTGCAATATGCCCTGCAGTTGGATCCAACTTTAACAAAAGCAAGAATTTTACTTAAATCTTTACAATAAAATTTGACTTCTTAAGCTGATTTTTTTAAATTTATAGTTACTTAAAATAAAATTGAACTGGAGGCATAAAAAATATGACAGTAAAACCATTGGCAGACAGAGTTCTTGTTAAGCAGGAAAAGGCTGAAACAAAAACTGCAAGCGGAATTATTATTCCAGATACAGCTCAGGAAAAAACACAGACTGCAACAGTTACAGCAGTTGGTCCTGGAACAGAAGATGACAAAATTACAGTAAAACCAGGAGATAAAATTCTTTATGACAAGTACGCTGGTACTGCAATTAAAATTGATGGTGAAGAATATCTTATCCTTAAAAACAGCGATATTATTGCTATAATTGAATAAAGGACATCTGGTAAAAAATTAATTTAAATGTGGGTCAAAATGACTCAAATTTAGGGACTTTCTGAGGCTGATGTATAAAAATGACTCGGAAGGTCTTTTTTTTATGTAAAAATTTGTTTTAAAGACCGTAATTTATCGGATATTTTTAAGAATTTATGTCTTTTTAGAACTTTTATTAAACTTGGCACAAAATTTGCTATAAGTTCAGTATAACTTTTATTGAGAGGCTGAGATTATGCAGATGAATGATGACAAGATTTTGAATATGTATCTTAAGGATATTAAAAAAATTCCACTTCTTACTTATGAAGAAGAAACTGAGCTTGCCGTAAAAGCTGCTGCAGGTGATAAGGCTGCAAGGGATAAAATCGTTACTTCTAATCTGCGTTTTGTAATAAATGTTGCAAAAAAATATCAGAATCATGGTTTGGATTTAGTTGACCTTATCAGTGAAGGAAATGTTGGTCTTATGAATGCCATTGATCGTTTTGATGTTTCAAAGGGTTATCACTTTATTTCATATGCTGTATGGTGGATAAGGCAGTCAATTATAAATGCAATTGGTGAAAAAGGTAGGGCAATTCGTCTTCCTATAAATCGTGTTGCTGAAGTTGTAAAAATTAATGCAACCCGTAAGTCTTTGCAGCACCTTATGCTTCGTGAAGAAGAAGAAATTGAAGAAATCGGTAAATCTCTTGATATGAGTTCAGAACATGTACGTGAGATGATTAATCTTTCACGCGAACTTGTAAGTCTTGATGCTGAAGTTACAAAGAGTGATTCTCATAATGCTTTGGGTGATTTTGTTGAAGATAAAAATACAGCTCTTCCTGAAAATCAGGCTATGGAAAATTCAATGAAGGAAGAAATTAATAAGGCATTAAAAACTCTTCGTCCTAATGAACAGAAAGTTCTTAAGTTACGTTTTGGTCTTAATGGTGCAAAACCAATGTCTTTAAAAGAAGTTGGTGAACATTGTAATCTTACCCGTGAAAGAATAAGACAGATTGAAAAGTCTGCAATTACAAGAATGCAGGAATCTGAAAGAAGGGAAGATTTAGAATGCTTTATTGCTTAAATATTTAAAGGCATCACAGCGGGCAATTTTTAACACTTCTTTATCGC
Source organism: uncultured Treponema sp. (assembly GCA_964485955.1). Classification (GTDB taxonomy): domain Bacteria; phylum Spirochaetota; class Spirochaetia; order Treponematales; family Treponemataceae; genus Treponema_D. The sequence goes on from CAZALL010000046.1 coordinate 1,863, forward strand.
GGATTAAATCTGCAATACCAAGCGTTAAGTAGCCTGATTGGGCGGTGCCTGTAATTTCTCCTGGACCGCGAAGTTTTAAATCTTCTTCTGCAATTACAAAGCCGTCTGTGTTCTGTCGTAGGGCTTTCATTCTTTCTATTCCGCTTTCAGAAATATTTTTACTATAGATAAGAAAACAATAGGACTGAATTGAACTTCTGCCTGTTCTTCCCCTTAACTGGTGAAGGGCTGCAAGTCCAAATCGGTCTGCCATTTCGATTACCATGCATGTTGCGTTTGGAACGTCGACTCCAACTTCAACGACTGTTGTTGCTGCGAGAATTTGTATTTTATTCTGTTTAAAATCTTCAAGTATCTGCTTTTGTTTTTCTTCGTCAATTTTTCCGTGAACAAGGGCACATTTGTATTCTGGGAAAATATTTTCTGCAAGGTGTGTAAACATTTCTTGGGCACCTTTAATTTTTGTACTGTCACTTGAAATTGTATTTTCGTCTTCTGTATCTTGTGTACTTATTCTAGGATATACAAAATATGCCTGGTGTCCCTTTTGAAGTTCTTTTCTTACTGCATCGTAAACGTTTTGTTCATGTCCCTGGACACTAAGGTAAGTTTTTATTGGAAGACGTCCTTTAGGCATTGTATAAATTGTACTTATGTCTAAATCGCCAAAGACTGTAAGTGAAAGAGTCTGTGGAATTGGAGTTGCACTCATCATCAGAAGGTTTGGTGAATGAGCAAATGTTTTTCCTGTTGTTCGGCCTTTTGCAATTATTGATTCCCTTTGGGTAACGCCAAATTTATGCTGTTCATCAATTACTGCAAGCTGTAAATTTTTGTAGTTTACGTTTTTTGAAAAAAGTGCATGAGTTCCGATTACAATGTCGATAAATCCTTTGCTTAAGGCATCAAGAAGAGGTGCTCTGTTTTTAGCTTTTAAATTTCCTGTAAGAAAAGCAACTTTTACTCCAAGATTTTCAAGAAGGCGGGCGGCGTTTTCTGCGTGCTGGCGGGCAAGAAGTTCTGTTGGTGCCATAAAAGCACACTGACCTCCGTAGTCAATTACTCGAAGGCATATAAAAAATGCAACAAGTGTTTTTCCGGCTCCTACATCTGCCTGTAAAAGTCGCTGCATGCAAAATGGAGTATGGTTAAGTTTTTCTTCGTTATTTAAGAGTGTGTTTAATTCATCTTCGCTTGTGTCAATATCGCGGTTCATTTCAAGAATTACTTTTTTTTGATCTGGAGTAAGAGAAAATGAAAGTCGCTCCAAAAGATTTTTTTGTTTTGGCGAAAGTTGTCTTTTAAAATCTTCATCAGAAATTTCTTTTTCTTTGACAAGAGATGCACTGCTTTCTGTACTGGAAGATAAATTTTTTTTCTGAAATTCTGCTTCGTCTGTAATTAAGGCGGGTAATTTTCCCCTGTGTTCTAAAATGCGTTTCCCAAGTGTGTATTCAAATTTGTATAATTCTTCATAGATTAAAGTTTTTTTTGCTTCTGCAATATCCTGAATGTTTGAAGGCATATGAATTTTAAGCAGTGCCTGGTTTTTGTGCAGAAGTTTTCTCTCTTCTATGATTTTTTCTGGTATTTCATCATCAACAGCTTTTGCATAAAGTCTTAAGGCTTCTTTTACTGTCTTTTGGAATGTTTTTTGATTTAAGCCTTCTGTAAGTGCATAAAGAGGCATTAGTCCTGATGAAGGAAGGTTTTCTTTAGTAAAGTCTGACAGATTCCCTTGATATGCAAGTCGTTCTGCTTCAAATGCTGTGGACTGAAGTGAATTGTATTTTAAAAAGAATGAACCATGTACGCAGATTATGCTTCCGACTGGAAGAGATTTTTCTAAGAAAGGGCGGTTAAAGGCTATAAGGCAGGCATTTGCTGTTGAATCATTTATGCATATTTTTAATGTACGCATTTTACCATAGCCAAACCACTGATGATCTGTAACTTTGCAGATTGTGTATACTTTTGGATATTTGTCAAAGTCTTTTAGAGGAATAAGTTTTGTTTTGTCATCATAGGCACGCGGATATGAAGAAAGCAGATCTCCTACTGTAAAAATATTGAGTTTTGAAAAAAGTTTTGCTTTTGCACTGCCAACTCCGTCCAGTGTTTCAAGCGGATTTGAAATCTCACTAAGCTTCATGGGTTAAAAAGGCAGACGCATTATTGCATTTGTAAGAAGAGAAATTACAATACTTGCGATTATGAGGAGTAGCAGAAAAAGTATTGCTGTAAATCCTAAAGCTTTTTTGTAACTGACTGGTTTTTTGATAAAAATACCTGTAATTTTAAATACCATTGAAGAAATTGCCCTGTCAATTGCGTTAAGTGCCATGTTTTGAGTTCCATTTTTGTTTACAAGTTCAATAATCCATCTGATAAAAAGCAGTATTATTAAAAATATAAATATTGAAGCAAAGGTTGACCAGATGATGTTTAAGATGATTGCAAATAAAATGCCTAAAGAAAATTGTTGCATTAAGGCAAGTTGCCTTGTTAAAACCTGAAGTCCGTTTATTACGCATAGGGCAAGAGCTGGAGAAAAGTCTAGTGCCCCAAAGTGAAGCCATTTTATTCCCTTAAAAAGATTTAAAAAAGGATCACATATATTTGCAAGTCCCTGGGCAAATTTTGAGTAAGCTAAGCGGGGGCTCCATGTGATAAAAATTCTTATGACACATAAAATGCTGTATGCACCAAGAAGAAAAGAAACTGAATTTAACACTGCTCTTAATACTGTCATACTTACCCCTTATTCAGTCCAGACATCGCTTACAATCATCATGTCTTTTATTTTTTGAATGTTGTCTGCACTTGGTAAAATTTTAAGCTGGGAGTTTGCCTTTACAACGTAAGAAGTTCCCCTTAGTTCTATATGAAAATATACTGAACAATTGCCCTGGGAGCCAAATAAAAAGTCTTTTAATTCTGAAATTTGTTCAGCATTTGAAAACTCCCCTGATAACTGAATGTGTACGCTCGAAATTGCTTTTTGCTCAAGTGAGTCTGGATCTTCCAATGAATCAACTAAAAATCCCGGAACTTCGCGGCTGCCGTCTACTTTGCCTTTAAAACAGTAAACGTTTTCTAATTCTAATTTTTTGCCAAGTTGTGCCCACACAGAAGGAAAGAATGTAAGGTCAATTTCGCCATCAAAGTCTGCGAGTTTTCCAAATCCCATCAGGTCACCTTTTTTTGTTGTGATTTCGCGTATGGATTTTAGCATTCCTATGGCAATGTAAGTTTTTCCTGCATTTTTTCTTTGCCAGTAAGGTGCATTGCTTTGGGCTAAAGCTTTTTTTTCTGATTCAGTTTCTTTTGCATTTCTTGCTATATTTTTTGAAGTACAAGTTGCACAGTTTTCTATCAGCTGCCTGTAGTCGTCTAAAGGATGCCCGCTTACAAAACAACCGATGATTTCTTTTTCCATGTTGAGCATTTCCATTTTTGGATATTCTTCTTCAACTGTGAATTTGTAATCGTCGTGAGTTTTTTCTCCTGCTTCTGCAAAAAGATCTGCCTGTCCGTAGTCTTCTCCAGAATGCATTTTCTCCACCCATGAAATTGCTTTTTCGTAATTTGTTACAAGAGTTGCACGGTTTTGACCTAGTGAATCAAATGCACCTGTTTTGATTAATACTTCAACTGCCTTTTTGTTTACTGCAAATTTTTGTATTTCATCTCCACTTTCATCTTTTGGTTTTAAGAAGAGTGCTCTTTCCAAAAAGTCAATGAATGATTTGTATGGACCGTTTTCCTGCCTTTCGCGGACAATTGCATCAGCTGCATCTTTTCCCATACCCTTTAGTCCGCGGAATGCAAATATAATTTTTCCGTCACTTACATCAAATTCAGAATATGAAAGATTTACGTTTGGCGGACATACTTCGATGCCCATTCTTTTACATTCAGCAAGATAAAATGGAATTCCGTCTGTTGAAGTAAGTTCGTTTGTTAAGTTGGCTGCCATAAATTCTGCGGCATAGTGGCATTTTAAATAGCCTGTGCGGTAGGCAAGAACTGTGTAGGCTGCGGCATGAGATTTATTAAATCCGTATCCTGCAAACGGAACCATTATTTCAAAAATTTCATCAGCGTGTTCTTTTGTAAAACCCTGTTTTTCTGCTCCTTCAATAAATTCCTTTTTTTTGCCCATAAGAACTTCTGGTTTTTTCTTTCCCATGGCACGGCGAAGCATATCAGCTCCACCAAGAGAAAATCCTGCAATTTTTTGGGAAACTTGCATAACCTGTTCCTGGTAAACCATAACGCCGTATGTTTCTTTAAGCAGATCTTCAAGGCATGGGTCAGGGTAGTGAATTGTTTCTGGCTTCCATTTTCCGTCAATATATTGGGGAATGTAGTCCATTGGTCCTGGGCGGTAAAGTGCGTTTAAGGCAACAAGTTCTTCTATGCAACGGGGTTTTACCTGTCTTAAGATTTTTTGCATTCCGGGAGATTCAAACTGAAAGACTGCAACGCTGTCGCCCCTGCAGAACATGTCAAAGGTTTCGCTGTCAGTTTCGCTTACTTCACTGGTATGAAAGTCCGGCTCTCCTTCTTTTTTATGACGGTTTATGATGTCTTCTGCATAGCGGATTAATGAAAGTGTCTTAAGTCCCAGGTAGTCAAATTTTACAAGACCACATGGTTCAATAATGTCCATTGTATATTGAACTGCAACTTCACCAGTTTTTGCGTCTTTAAAAACAGGAGCCCAGTCCGGTAAGGCAGTAAGTCCAATTACCATTCCTGAAGCGTGAAGTCCTGTGTTGCGGTTTACGCCTTCAAGTTTTCTGCAAAGTCTCATCCAGCGTTCAAATACTTCCGGGGCAAGACCAATTGTTCCCTGAGGATCTTCTGCAATAGGAATAAGCTGTCCGCCGTCAGGAAATTTTTCTGTTGGTGCTTCAAAGGCATTTTTTAGTTTAGCTTTAGGACTGTCAGGGATACATGCTTTAACTTTGTTTACTATTGAAAGCGGAATGTCTAAAACTCGTCCAACGTCGGCAAGACAGTTTTTTGGTTTTAAAGTTCCAAATGTTACAATGTGTCCAACCTGGGGATCTCCGTAGAGGTCTCTCGTGTGCTGAATGATGTCCTGGCGGTAGTCGAAATCCATGTCAACGTCAAAGTCAGGCATTGAAACACGTTCAGGATTAAGAAAGCGTTCAAAAATTAAATTAAAACGGAAGGGGTCAATGTCAGTAATACCCATGCAGTAGGCAACAAGTGAGCCTGCTCCCGAACCACGTCCAGGTCCAATTGGAATATAAGGTTTTGGTTTGTTATTAACGTTGTCCCATGTAGATTTTGACCAGTTGATAAATTCCCATACAATAAGAAAGTAACCGGAAAATCCCATTGAAAAGATAATGCCTATTTCATATTCACATCTTTCACGAATCTGAGGTGTAATTTCCTTGTAACGTTTTTTTAGACCTTCTTCTACAATATAGCGTACATAATCATCCTGATTTTTTGTGTAGTCATCATGGGTCTGAAATTCTTTTGGCAGTTCAAAGCGTGGAAGACAACCTTTAAGTTCTGGTGTTGTATATTGATGAATTGTAAGATTACACATGTCTGCAATCTTGAGTGTATTATCGTAAGCTTCGGGTAAATTTGGAAAGAGAAGCCTCATTTCTTCTTCAGTTTTAAAATAAAATTCTGGTGAATTACCCATCTTTTCATGAGGTTCGTCCAAAAGTTTTTTAAATCCAATACATCTTAATGCATCCTGAGCTTCTGCATCATCGCGGTTAACGTAGTGAATATCGTTTGTTACAACTAAAGGAATGTCAAGTTTACGGGCAATTTCTATAAGGTGAGGATTTACTTTATTTTGAATTTCAAGGCCGTGATTTTGAAGTTCAATATAATAATGGTCAGGACCAAAAAGTTCTTTGTACTTTCTTGCAACGTTTTCTGCGTCTTCAAGATCGCCTGCAGCAATTGCCTGTGGAAGTTCACCTGCAACGCATGCACTTAAACAGATAAGACCTTCGTGGTACTGCTTTAAAAGTTCAAAGTCAATTCTTGGTTTTCCATAGTAAAGGGCACCTTCGTCAGTAAATGCCTTGGAACACAGCCAGCTCATGTTTTTGTAACCAGTATCATTCTGGCAGAGTAAGATTAAATGGTAGTTATGTTTTCCGTAGCGGGTATTTTGTTTTGCAGTATGATCTTCAGTGCAGTAAAATTCACAGCCTACGATAGGATTTATTTTGTTTGCGTGGCAGATATGTTCAAAGTTCAATACTCCAAACATGTTGCCGTGGTCAGTGAGGGCTAAGGCTTTCATGTTAAGCTGTTTTGCACGGGCAATGAGGTTGTCAAGTTTTGCGGCTCCGTCAAGAAGTGAATAGTCTGAGTGAACGTGAAGATGTACGAAGTTTGATTGAGGTGTTCCTTCAGGGGCGGGGTCAAAAATGTGAATGTCTGCCATGTAATACCTTGTTTTTTTTAAGATGCAATAGTGGAAAAAGTATAAAGTTTCTTTTTCTTTTCTTCAATATTAAGGTTGAGCAGTATGTAAAAATTGATTTTTTAAAGAAGTCATACATTGAATTTAAGAATAAAAATCAGTATATTTTAGAAGTTCGTAAATTTGGCGATAATTATTTTTAATTATAATTTCAATTATAAACAGGAGTCTTATATGATCAGAACAGTTAAAGATGTTGATCTTAAGGGAAAACGCATTATTATGCGCGTTGATTTTAATGTACCGATGAAAGACGGAGTTGTTCAGGACGACACTCGTATTATGGCAGCTCTTCCTACAATCAAATATATTCTTGAACAGAATCCACGTTCACTTGTTTTAATGAGTCACTTGGGAGATCCAAAAAAGGACGTTAAAAAAGCTCAGGAAAAGGCAGAAAAAGCTGGAAAAACATGGACAGAAGCTGATGCAGAAAAATTTATCAACGGTAAAAACCGCATGAAGCCAGTTGTTGAATATTTTGCATCAAAACTTGGTAAAGAAGTAACTTTCCTTCCAGACGCTTTAGGTCAGAAGGCAGCAATTGACGCTCTTCCTGAAGGCGGAGTTGCAATGCTCGAAAATGTTCGCTTCCACAAAGAAGAAACAGCAAAGACATTTGAAGAACGTGAACCTATGGCAAAAGAACTTGCTTCTTACGGTGATATTTTTGTAAACGATGCATTTGGTACAGCTCATCGTGACCAGGCTTCTACAGCAACAATCGCAAAGTTTATGTCATCAAAACCAGTTGCAGGTTTCCTTATGGAAAAAGAAGTAAAATATCTTGAACCAATGGTAACAAATCCTGCAAAACCAATGGTAGCAATTATTGGTGGAGCAAAAGTTTCTTCTAAAATTGCAGTACTTGAATCACTCCTTAAAAATGCTTCATACCTTGTAATTGGTGGCGGTATGGCTTATACATTCCTTAAGGCACAGGGACATTCTGTAGGTAAGTCACTTGTTGAAGATGATTTTATTGATACAGCAAAAAAACTTCTTTCTGATGCACAGGCAAAGGGTGTAAAAATTCTTCTTCCAGTTGATCATGTTGCTGCTGCAGAATTTAGTGCAGATGCAAAACCAGTTGCAGTTGACGGTGTTGATATTCCTTCCGATGTTATGGCAATGGATGTTGGACCAAAGACAGTTGAACTTTATAAGAATGCAATTAGTGAAGCAAAATCAATTGTATGGAACGGACCTGTTGGTGTATTTGAATTTGATGCATTTGCAAAGGGTACAGAAGCAGTTGCACGTCTTGTTGCAGATGCTACAGGCCGCGGAGCAATGACAGTAGTTGGTGGCGGTGATTCAGTTGCTGCAGTAAACAAATTTAATCTTGCTGACAAAATGAGTCATGTTTCTACAGGTGGTGGAGCTTCCCTTGAACTTCTCGAAGGAAAAGAACTTCCTGGAATTGCAATTTGTAAATAAAGGTTAACAGGAGATTTTAAAATGGCAAGAACACATTATATTGCTGGAAACTGGAAAATGAATCTTAACAAGGAACAGTCAGTTCAGCTGGCAAAAGACCTTGTTGAACAGCTTAAGGGTAAACCAAATAAATATATGATTGGTGTACCATTTGTATATCTTGATGCAGTTGCACAGGTTGTAAAAGGTTCAAATATTATTCTTGGTGCTCAGGACGTTGCTGCAACAGATAACGGAGCTCATACAGGTGAAGTTAGTGCTGATATGCTTAAGGATATTGGAGTTCAGACAGTAATTTTAGGACATTCAGAACGCCGTCATGAAATAGGTGAATCTGATGAACTTATTAATCTTAAAGTACGCAAGGCTCTTGAAAAAGGTCTTGATGTAGTACTTTGTATTGGAGAACTTCTTAGTGACCGTGAAGCAGGTAATGCAGAAAAGGTATGCGGTTACCAGCTTACAGCAGATCTTTTTGGCGTAAGTGAAGAACAGATGGAACATGTTACAATCGCTTATGAACCAGTATGGGCAATTGGAACAGGTAAAACTGCTACTCCGGAAGATGCAGAAGAAATCCATTCATTCTGCCGTAACCAGATTGCAGCCCTCTATAATCAGAAAGTTGCAGACAAAGTTATCATTCAGTACGGTGGTTCAATGAAGCCAGCAAATGCCGAAGCTCTTCTTGCTCAACCTGATATTGACGGTGGTCTTATTGGTGGAGCAGCTCTTAAGGCAGAAACATTTGTTCCTATCTGTGAACTGTAATCTTTAGGGATAATTTCGTAACAATGGGTTTTTGTTCATCAAAAAAGTTGAATAAAAACCCATTTTAACTTATTGACCAAAATAATTTTTTTTTGTTAAACTATTGCAAAATTTCGAGTAAGTTTTAAGTTTTTTGGAGTAAAAAAATGAATGTTGTAAAAACAATTCTTCTTGTAGTATTCGTAATTCTCTGTATTCTTACAGTTCTTCTTGTTCTCATTCAGAATGAAAACAGTAATGGAATGGGTGGAGTCCTTGGTGGCGGTCAGACAGCTGCATTTGGTGCCCGTTCTGCAAATGTTGTTACAAAAACTACAGGTGTATTTGTTGTTTTGTTCTTTGTACTTGCATTTTTTCTTGCTCTTCTTAATAAAGGTGCTGTAACTACATCTTCGGCAGGTCTTGAACAGGCTGCAGAACAGTATCTTGAAGCTCCGGCAGCAGAAGAAACAACAGTTCCTGGTGCATGGATTGATGAAGAAACATCAGAGAGTGCTGAGTAAGAAAATTTAGATAAGAGGGATTGAATGGAGTTAAAACAGATTTTTTCACCGTCTTCAATAATTTTAAATCTTGAAAGTACAGATAAGGATGAATTGTTTGAGGAAATGGTGGAGGCTGTTCATACATTTAAGCCCGAAATAAAACGCGAAGAAGCTTTAACTTCAATTCGTGAACGTGAAAGCAAAATGTCTACGGGCATTATGCATGATGTTGCAGTTCCGCATGGAAGCTGTTCATCAGTAGATGGTGTTGTTGGTGCAATTGGAATCAGTCGTAAGGGAATTGACTACGATGCACTGGATAAAGCACCTGTTCACTTTGTGTTTCTGCTTCTTTCAAATGTTGAGGAAACTGAAAAACATCTTTCGGCATTAAAACTGCTGGCTTCTGTTCTTCAGTCGCCTGAATTTATTAAAGAAATATTCGTAAAGGAAACCCCACAGGATGTTTATAATGTTCTGTGTGAATACGAGTCTAAAATAGACAATTAGTCGCATTAAGTCAAAGTCCAAAAAGGATAGACTAGAGGAGGTGCGGTATGGCTCTGGAGTCAGATGTTATAGGTCATCTTCTTGAAGTAGAACATGAAGCT
>CAZALL010000047.1:0-11473 GCA_964485955.1 uncultured Treponema sp.
TAAATTAAAATATTTGCATTTTGCGAATTTAATTAAGTCATTCCAAATTTTTGGAAATAGTCCAGGTGATATAGAACTTTCTGTAAATTCTCCAAAGACTGGAAGCTTACCTCTTGCATCAATAATAATTCCGCTGTAGGAACGACTTGCAATATGTTCAATAGGAGTCTTTAGTTGATAAGGTCTTCTGTGTTTTACTAAAAGAGAGCCTAAGTCTTGAAGTTGAATCGTATGTGAGGTCATAAGAAAATTGCCGTTTTTTGCAAAGTAGGCTGGGGTAGATTTTGCGTTTTCAATTATGCCTGTAAGCTGTTCAAGAGTAAGAGAACCTTCGAGAACTAAATCATTTAGACTTTGAAGATCATCAACATAAAGGCTTAAAAGAGGATCTTTTATAAGGACAGGAAGCTCCATTTTAATTCTGTTTACGCCACTGCTTTTTCCGCTTGGCATAGGAAAACCTGCTTTATTCATGTCAAGGCTTACATCTGAACTAAATGTTTTTTTTGTCCAGTTGACTTTACTTGAAGAAGTCATAATCGCATCTTCCGGACTAACTGCCGCACTTAGAGCTGCCATGCGTTCAGCTTCTTTTTCATCTGTTTTTACTAGCTGCTGCAACGTATTTTGAGCATATAAAAATGATGAAGCTGTAATTAATGCTATTATTGAAAAAAAAGTCTTTTTTGTCATTTTGACCTCTTCTTTATTGTATTTTACTCTTTAAATATCGGCACGATAAGGGTTTGTCCTATAGATAAAATGGCTTTTTCTTTGATTCCGTTGACTTCACAAAGGTCTGCAACTGTAAGTCCATATTTACGGCTTATTCCCCAGAGAGAGTCACCTTGTACAACTTTGTATGTAATTGCATCTGTTGGAACTCCATGTTCTTTGAGAGCTTCTTCTGCATTTTTGCCAGTACCTTTTGGAAGTCTTAAACTGTAGACTTCTCTTGCTGGTGTACAGTTTCTAAAAAGTCCGGGGTTTAAAAATTTTATTGTAGAGCGTTCAATTTGTGTAAGCTGGGCAATCTGGTTTAAACTTAACATTCCTGCGACATCTATATAATCGTATTCTTCAACTTCTTCAGGGGTAAGTTTGTCTGCAAGACCTATGTCTAGTAATCCATAGTATTCTGCGTTTTCTACAATTTCTGCAATGGCAAGAAGCTTTGGTACATAGTTTGCAGTTTGACTTCTAATAGTTCCGTTTTTTGCCAGTTCCCAAAAATCTTTGCCTGGATTACGGTTAATTATTTTTTTCATTGCACCGGCTCCACAGTTGTAGGCACCAATTGCAAATGCCCAGTCGTTAAATAAAGTGTAGTTGTAGGCAAGTTTTTTTACAGCTGCATCAGTGCTTTTCCAGGGGTCTCTTCTGTCGTCATACCATGAAGATTTTTTTAAAAGAGGTGCCATAGAATTTTCCATAAACTGCCATATACCAGTGGCACCTGAGCGGGAAACTGCAGTAACTTTGTAATTTGATTCAACTATGGGTAAGTATTGTAAAATTTGAGGCAGATTGTTTTCTTTAAGTTTTTTTCGAATGTAGGGTCTGTAGGGAATAGAATCTTCTAAGGCTGAACAAAGCCATTTTCTGCCGTGATCTGTTAAATATTGATTTACATATTTTTGTGTAAGTTCGTGTTCAAGACCTGCAATTTCGAGTGTCTTTTTTTGAGGAAGGGGAATTGTAACTTCTTCATTAATGTCCTGTTCATCTGCAATTTTTTGTTCTGCAATTTCATCTTTTGTAATTTCTTCAGCTGGAGGAGAATTTTTTTCTTCAAAGATAATCTGTATTTTTTGTTCTGTATCAGATTGTTCTTCAGTTTTAATTGTTTGTGTTTCTTGAGAAAGCAGTTCTTCGGCACTAAGAATTTTTTCTTCTGTGTCTGTGTCAGTCCAGTCTTCGTATAAATCGTCAATCGTGATTATAAGGGGACTTTCCTGTGAAAAGAGAGGGGAAACTAAAATAAGTGCAAAAATAAATGCAAAAAAATTGGAGGTAAATAATTTCATTAAAGTTTTTCACCAAAATAAATTCCAGCCCATTCCCATCTTCCGTGAATGTCTGGATCTGCTGGGAAATTTACTTTTCTAAAATATAAGTACCATGTGTTTACGTATGTAGACCAACCTGTCGTGCGAAGGTAGGCTTCTGTTGGAGAAGAAGATTCATCGAGTTCTGCATTAAAGCGTATTCTGTTTCCGTGCATAAAAGAACTCATTGAAAAGTTTTCCTGGGCATTAGTGTCTGTTTCGTCCTGTCGCCATGACATTGCAAAAAAGTTTACCTTAGACTTGTAGCGGTCAAGAAGCTTTGCATTGTATGTTGAAATTGCAGATTTTACAGCTTTTACAAGTGAGTCTAAAGATTCAAAAGTCCAGTCTTTGAGGGAATTATTAAAATCAATGAGGTGTTTTGCATTTTGGTAGGCATCTGGAACTCCGGCAATTTGTATTGTTGAAGCATTGTCCTGTTCAAGAAAGAGTTGGTAGCTTTTAAGAGCCATGTCCCATTCACCTTCGCGTTCATATTCTTCACCTAAGCGTTCATATAATTCTGTAATAGAAACATTGTTAGGAAAACGTTCTATAAGCTGATTAAAATAAGATATTTTGTTGGAAGAAGTTGTTGAAATCTGAATTAAATTTTGCAGGCACATGAAATGAATTGATTTATTTTCTATCATGAGGTCTGAATAATTTTTTATAATGCGCTCGTAATAATATTCTGCAATTGGATCTGCATTTGTCAGTTTATATGTTGTTGCAATCCTAAAGAGCCAGTAGGCGTTGTACATGTCGTCTGGATTTTTTTCTACCCAGTCTGTAAGAAAAAGAATAAGCGAATTGTAATCGCCTGCCGTATACATATTGTTTGTAATCATTTTGATTACAGCAAATTGTGTTTCTGTATTGCCGGAAGATTTTTTTAAAATGCTGTAATATTGATTCTGAATATTTTTATATGCCTTTGAATTTGCATTTAATTTTTCTTCCCCCTTAGAACAAGAGAGTGTAAAAAAAAGTGTGCATACAGTGAGTAAAATTACATTTATTTTAAGGAGCTTTGATGCTTTAACTGACATAGGCTTGATTTTATCAAAGCACTGCCTTATTGGCAAGAAGGGGATTATATTGTATTCTGTTACACTGTCTGAATTGACTAAAAAAAGAAGGTAAGTGCTTAATGAATGATAATAAAAATTTAAAAGATAAAGAAATAGAAAAAAAAGAAAAACACTATAATTCACATTTTCCAAAACCAAAATTTTCTTTCTGGCAGAATGTTATGCTTGCCTGCGGAATGCTTCTTGTACTGGTAGGAATTTTTCTTCTTGCAAAATTTCTTTCTGATTCTGCAAAAACATTTCATATCCGTTCATTTATATTTGCGACTGTAGCAGTAATTTTACTTTTTTCTGCCTTTGCATTTACAGAAAGCGGGATAAGCGTTTACCTTGGAATTTTTTGTTTTTTAAGTTCGATAGTTTTTTTACTTATGGACAATAATATTGTTCATCTTGGTTTAAGTGAACTTTGGCCTTGTTTTGTAATAAGTGCGGGGCTTGCAATACTTCCAGCTTCGATTTATAAGTTTAAAAGAATAAGATCGGTTTATCTTTTTCCTTCTATTTTGCTTCTTGTATTGGGAATATTTTTCTTAATGTTTTCGCTTGATGTATTTAAATTTACTTTAGTGCAGTTTATTTCAAGTTGGTGGCCAATGATTTTGATTATCTGCGGAATTGCTTTAGTTGTAATTTTCTTTGTACAGAAGTCTAACAAAAAAGATTTTCCTTATTTGGAAGACGATTCCTTAGTACACGAAGAATAGTGCATTTTATTCCGCCAGTTTGATGAACTTAAAAAAGGCTTTTGGAATTTTTACTGCATTTTTTATTTTTCTCATAATTACTTCATGTGCTTCAAGCCCAAAGTCTGTAGAAGTCCCACAAGAACTTCCTGTAGAAGAAGATGTTCCCTATGAGCCGGATGCATCGCAGGCAATTGTAATTCCTGTTCCTGAAAAAACGCGTACAGGTTATTTTTCTTCAATTGATGAAGATGTTTTAGCCCTTGCAGAAAAAGGCAGTCCTGAAAGTTTAAAACAGGTTATTTCTTTACTAAGAAAAAGCGGGGAATATGAATATTCTGAAGCAGAAAAAGTACTTCTTTTAATCTGTCATGAAATTCTTTCTTATGCATGGCCATCTTCTTTAGTTTCTTTGACTCTGCCTGAGGTAAGTTCTAACAATGCATACAAAGGGGCTTTGGATAGTGTGCAAAAAGGTATTTATGATCTTAATACAGGGGATTCTGATTTTTTTACAATTCTTTTGCCTTCTTTAATTCTTTTTACAAACGGCTGGAAGGATTCTTATTTTGATTATGCACAATCTTCTATTACTAAGGCACTTTCTTTAAATAAGGATTCAGTTATTGCCCGATACCTTTATGCAGTTTTTTTGTATAAAAAAGAAAATTATAATAGTTCGCTTGAATATTTTGCACAGGTATTACAGGAAAATCCTGACTCTAAAGAAGTTCTTGAGTATGAAGCATTGTGTTACAGTAAAATGGGGGAGGCACAAAAAGCTCTTGAGACTGCAGAAAAAATTCTTGAAAGTGATGAGCGGAATCTTGAAATGTTAAAACTTTGTGCAGAAAATTCTTTTGCATTAGATCAGATTGAAAAAGCTCAGGAATATGTTGGTCGTGTCCTTCAGATTGAACCTGAAAACTTAGATTATGTTTTATTTAGGGCAAGAATTCTTATGATAAAGGAAGATTTTATTAAGGCTTCCTTTTTACTTGATGTATATGCCCGTACTGATAAGACAAATAAAATTTATCTTCTTTTAAGAGCACAACTTCAGCGGGACTGGAATAAAAATAATTCTGCTGCCATCGCAACTATAACGCAGGCAATGATTTTGTATCCTAATGATGAACTTGTATTATCTTTTGCTGCAGACCTTGCTTCTTCTTCAAGTTTGAGTGTAAACGGATATAGTGCCTTAGAACTTGCAGAAGAACTTTTAAAGATAAACGCTAAAGACCGTCATGCTCTTACAATCTGCATGAATGAAAAAATAAAGCAAAAAGATTACAAAAGTGCCTATGAATTAAGTGAAACTTTGGTTAAAGAAAAAAATGTCAGTGATGAAATACTTACGGCTCATGTAGAAAACTGTCTGCTTTTAGGAAAAAATGATGAAGCTTACCGTTATGCTTCAAAAATTTATTCAGATAAACCTTCTTTGGAAAGTTCC
Organism: uncultured Treponema sp.; assembly: GCA_964485955.1. Classification (GTDB taxonomy): domain Bacteria; phylum Spirochaetota; class Spirochaetia; order Treponematales; family Treponemataceae; genus Treponema_D. The sequence continues at coordinate 5,288 of CAZALL010000047.1, forward strand.
CAGCAGATTTATCTTAAGACAATAATTGCACTTGGACGTTATTCAGAAAGCATTCAGTTAATAAATCTTTTACTTCCCCAGGCAGATTCTAAAATGAAAAGTTTTTTGCTTTACGAAAGAAGTTTTACACGTACTGATAATGAAAGCCTTTTGTCAGACCTGCGTTCTTCCCTTACAGCAAATCCGCGCAATAAAGATGCACTTTACCGTCTGTATGAAATTTATTATGCCCGCCGTGACTGGAAAAAAGCCCAGTATTATTTAAAACAGGTTCTTGCATTAAGCCCTGCAGACCCTTTGATTATTGAAAAAAATGCTGAATTAAATACTCTTCTTTCAAGGTAAGAATTATTTGACTTTAGATTTAAAAAAATTGTTTTCTCTTGAAATATAGATAATTAAATGCTATTCTTTGGGTCTATAAAAATTAACATAAGGTGAGGAAATTAAATATGTCATTTAACTCGTTCTTCTTACAGACTGCTGATAGTGTTACAGAAATAAATGCTTCAAACACTAATTCAGAAACTGGTGGTGGTGGTGCTGTTCCGTCATCTGCTGGTGAAAAGTCATCACTTGGTAATCCAGTAATGATGGTAGCTCTTCTTCTTATGCTTCTTGTAATGTATTTCTTTATGATTCGTCCACAGAACAAAAAGCAGAAGGAAATGGAAAAGAAAATTAGTGCACTTAAAAAAGGTGATAAGGTTGTAACAATCGGTGGTATACACGGTACAATCGCACAGGCAAAGGAAAAAACTCTTGTTGTCAAAGTTGATGACAATACAAAAATTGAATTTAATCGTTCCGCAATTGCTACAGTAATTTCTGAAGAACCATCAGAAGCTGAATCTTCAGAAAAGAAAGCTGGTCTTTTTTCGGTAAAGTCTGACAAAAAGAAGGTTGCTGAAGCAGTTAAGGAAACTGACGGAGTTAAAAAAGATGAGTAAGCGCGGTCGTCTTTTAATAATTATTGCAGTTCTTGCTGCATGTTTTTATTTCTTGTGGCCATCTATCAGCTGGTATGCAAGAACACCTAAGGAAACTCAGCAGCTTGCATTGAGTTCTCTTGAAAGAATTAAGGATTATTCTGTTGCAAAGGCAAGTGAAGATGCAAAAATTCTTGCTTCACAGGCACATGAAGATCATACAAAACTTCTTACTTCTGATCAGAAGTGGATTGCAAAAGCTGCCAAAAAGAATTACAAGGCAATGGAAGAAAAATGTCCATCACCTTTAACTCTTTATGATGCACTCAAGTCATTTTCTACAAAAGATGAATTTGAAAATCTTCTTGAAGATCACTACAGAGCAAAGATTCTTAAGGCTAAAAAGTACTATAAAAATTCAGTAAAACTTGGTCTTGATCTTAATGGTGGTATGAGTGTAATTGTAAAGGCTGATCTTGATGAGGTTCTTTCTAAGGTTGATCTTTCTGTAATGGATGCAGATACTGCAAAAAAGAGTGCAATGGCAAATGCTATTGAAAACCTTACAAGCCGTATTGATACATTTGGTCTTTCTGAACCGGTTATACGCCAGCAGGGTGAAGATAGAATTTATATTGAACTTCCTGGTTCTGCAGAAACGGATCAGATTAATTCTATAATCATGGGACGCGGTGTATTAAACTTCCGCATGGTTGATGAAGATGCAACTGCAAGTTTCCTTGAATATTATTTCCAGCATAAAGACAGTACTTTTGATTCAAAAGGTAATCTTATTAATGCAAGTGTTATTCCTGCTGACTGTGAAGTTTTTGGCAATTACTTTAAAGATGCTTATGGACTTGATCAGCGTTATGAAAGGGAACCTTACATTGTTGTTAAGAAGGAAGTTGCCCTTGAAGGTAAGTATATTAAGAGTGCTCAAGTTGGACAGGATGCAACTCACAAGGTTTCTGTAAACTTTACTCTTGATACAGAAGGTGCTGCAATCTTTGGTACTCTTACAAAAGATAATGTTGGCAAAAGAATGGCTATTATCAATGACCACAAGGTTAGATCTTCTCCTGTAATTCAGGGGGCAATTCCTAACGGTCAGGTATCTATTTCCGGGGCATTTAATACAGAAGAAGCTATGAACCTTCAAAAGGTACTTCAGTCTGGTTCTCTTGATGTTCCTCTTTCTGTAGAAAGCCAGCAGGTTGTTGGTGCATCTCTTGGTGCTTCTGCAATTAAAAATGGTGTTCTTTCTATAGTACTTGGTCTGGCTCTTATCCTTGTATTTATGCTTGTTTACTATAAGGGAGCAGGTGTTAATGCCTGTGTAGCTCAGATTCTTAACCTTTATATAATGTTCAGTATTCTTTCTGCCCTTAACCTTACAATAACACTTCCGTCTGTTGCTGGTATGATTTTGACAATTGGTATGGCAGTTGATGCAAACATTATTATTTTTGAACGTATTAAGGAAGAGTTAAGACTTGGAAAGGACAGGGCTTCTGCAATTCAGTCCGGTTTTGACAATGCTTTGTGGGCAATTCTCGACTCTAACATCACAACATTTATTGCGGCTCTTGCCATGTCACTTCTTGGTAATGGTTCAATCCAGGGATTTGCAGTAAGTTTGGCTATTGGTGTAATTTCTACAGTATTTACAGCTTTGGTAGTTTCAAGACTTATGTTTGACTTTAATACAGAAGTCGTTCAGAAAAAATATATGAGCATTGGCTGGGGTGTAAAATAATGAAAAAGATTATTAAATTTAGTAAAGGATTTCTTCCTTGTGCCATCATCAGTACAGCTATTATTATTTTTGGTATTGTAGGTCTTTGCACAAAAGGAATAAACTTAGGTCTGGACTTTAAGCCAGGTCTTATTGAAGAAGTTCGTATTGCTCCTACAGTAATTAAAGTAACTTATTCTGGTAATGAGCAGACAACTTTAAAGACATCTTCAACAGGTGTTGATATTGTAACAAGTGGTAATAAAACTCAGACAGTTACTTTTGCTGATTGTCCTACAGTTGACGAACTTGCAAAGGGTCTTAATGCAATTGATAAGATTAGTGCTGAAGTTGTTGCAAACGGTGGTGTTTCATCATCTTCAATTTATACAGACTCTTCTGTAACAGCACAGCTTTCTACAAAACCGTATAGAATTTTTTCTGCAGAAGGTGCTAATCCTGTTTCTGTAGATTTAGTTCGTGATGCCTTAAAAGATGTTCATGGAATTAGTGTAAAAGCACTTGCTTCTGATGCAGAACCATATTTCCAGATTCGTGTTCCGGCTTCAAAAGACGGTTCTTCAAGTGTTGAACTTCAGACTGCTTTAACAAATGCTCTTTTAACTGCTTTTGGTGAAGATCAGGTTGCTTTAGTAAAAACAGACTTTGTAGGTTCTGCTTTCTCAAGTTCGCTTGCTACAAAATCAATTTTGGTAGTTCTCTTTACAATGGTACTTATCTGGCTTTATGCTGCTGTTCGTTTCCATTGGGACTTTGCTGCCGGAGCAATTATTGCTCTTTTCCATGATGTATTTATCTTATTTACATTTATCATCTGGACAAGAATTGAATTTTCTACAACTGTACTTGCAGCTGTTCTTACGATTATTGGTTATTCTATTAACGCAACTGTCGTTATTCTTGACCGTGTACGTGAAATTCTTAAGAATACACAGGCTAAAAAGTTTACAGATGTTCTTAATGATGCATTAACACATACATTAAGCCGTTCTATTCTTACAACACTTACGACTTTGTTTGCTTCAATTTCACTTTATGTATTTAATACAGGTTCAATCAAAGACTTTGCACTTGTACTTACAGTAGGTCTTATTTCTGGAGCTTATTCTTCAATCTTTATCAGCTCTGGATTTATTGCACTTGCTCGCCGTCACTGGCAGCCTGGCGAATTTGCAAATCATGTTCGCCCTCCAAAAAAAATTGCTGCAAAATCAAGTTCTGCTGTTGAAGCATAAATTTTATATTTCCAAAGTGTCAGATACTCTCTGTCACTTTGGATTTTTTTTATATAACAAAAATATTTAGATAGAAAAAATAATGAAAGTTATAAGGGCACGTGTATTAGGATATTGTTTTGGTGTAAAAAAAGCTGTTGAAGAAGCTCAAAAAGCCTTACAGTTTACAGCAGATAAAAACATAAATATTTATACTTTAGGTCCTTTAATTCATAATGATGAAGTTTTAAAATCTTTGGGGGAGAAGGGATTAAAAATTCTATCTCCACAAAATCTTTCTACAGTTAAGGAAAATGATGTTGTTGTTATCAGGGCTCACGGAACTACACCGGATACAATAAAATTTCTTGAAGAAAAAAAAATAAATATTATAAATGCAACTTGTCCTAAAGTTGTCTGTAGCCAGAAAATTGCTCAAAACTGGTCTCAAAAGGGCTTTGAAGTAATTATTGCAGGTGATAAGAATCATGGTGAAGTTACAGGAATTGCAGGTTATGCTGGAAAAAATGCAAGCGTCATTCAGTCTGCCAGGGAAGCAGAATCTTTTGAGGTAAAAGAAAAATCTATTCTTCTTGCACAGACTACTTTTTCTCCTGAAGAATATGAAAAAATTATACAGATTTTACTTAAAAAAAATCCTGCTTTAAAAGTATTTAAGACAATTTGTTCTGCCACATTGGAAAGACAGAATGCACTTTTTGAATTAAAAGATAAGGTTGAGGCAATACTTGTAGTTGGCGGAATAAATAGTGCCAATACAAAACGACTTGCGGAAAGTGCACAAACTTTTTGTAATCATGTATCTCTTATCGAAAACGAAAAGTCAATTCCAGAAGTTTTTTATCGCTTTAACACAGTCGCAATAACCGCTGGAGCTTCTACACCAGACTGGATAATTGATTCAGTTGAAAATACTTTAAAAGCTTTTTCAAAATAAAGATTTTTTTTGTCATACATGTGAAATGTCCTTGAACTTTTTATCTTTAAAGTGCTTTATCCTTAATTGAAATACACTCAATTTTTTACTATACTTGTAAACTGAGTTGCCGTTTTTTACGGTTATAAAAAATCAGGAGTAAGTTAACATGAAAAAATTATTTGTAAGTGTTGCAGGTGTTATGCTTTTTTCTTTACTGGCATTTGCCTACAATCCTCCAGTTGGCGGTGAATCAATTTATCGTCTTACAGAACCTAGTATGATGGCAGATGCGGCATCTTCAAGTGGCGGTCCGCTTTTTACACTTGTACCTTCTTCAATTACATACAATCCGGCTTTAACAGCTGCGGCTCAGCGTATTCTTTTTGATGCAAGTTATACAGCTTTAATTGATACAACTGAAGTTAATACAACTTCGTCAAAGTATGGTTCAGCTTTCCAGATAGGTTCAATAATTCCTACAAAATGGTGCACACCATCTTTTACTTTGCAGGCCATGTTTGTTCCTTTTCCAGAAATGAATCTTGGTAATTCTGTTCTTTTTAATGGTGGAATTTCTAAAGACGTTACTGACAAACTTTATGTTGGAATGAATCTTTATACAGGATTTTATTTTGGTAGCGGAAGTGATTTTACTGTTGGTGCTGATTTAGGTGTACTTTATTTCTTTGACAATATAGGCTTTTTAAAGCGTCCTCGTCTTGGAGTGTCATTTTTAAATCTTGGAAAACCATTATCTGGTAATTATACAGTTTACGGTCTTGATAAAACTGTAAATGATATAAATTATCCTGGTCTTGTAACTCCGCGTATTTCTTTTGCAGCAAGTCTTTTTGAAGCAAAAAAAGCAAAGGCAGGTTTTTCTGCAGATTTTTCATTTCCATTTTTTCAGAACGTAGTTTTTGATACTGCTCTTGCATTTTCATTTTTTGATGTCGTAAAACTTTCTGCAGGTTGGAATGTAAATCTTCGTGAAATTATAAATGGTTCTCCTGTTAATTGGCCGTCTGTAGGGCTTGGAGTAAGTTTTGTAATCAATGCAAAGAAAATTTCAAAGAATAATGAAAGTTGGTCTAAGAGTGAAATTAATACTTCTTTTGCATGGCAAAATCTTTATGGCGGAATCCAGGCTGTAAGTGGCGGTGCAATTTTAAATCTTGGAACAAAAGATAAAACCGCACCAGAGATTATTCTTTGGGATGAGGAGTAAATTATGAAAAAAATGCTATATAAAAAAATATTTTCTGTAAGTGCAATTTTATTTGCTTCATATTTTTTATTTGCAGAAAAAGCACCTGTATATATTTCTCCAAATAATGATGGTGT
>CAZALL010000048.1:0-10941 GCA_964485955.1 uncultured Treponema sp.
AGACATAAACTTAACGTTTGTCTTACCTTTTGCACCACCGTCTGATCCGCCACCAGACGGTATTTTATTTTCTCCATGACGACTTTATTTAAATAAATTTTCTGCGGCTTCAAATGTTCCTTGAATCGAAGAAATTAATTCGTCAATGTTGCTTCGGGTGTAATATTCTGTCATTACGGGGGAAGTATGTCCTGCAAGTTTTTGTACAAGTTCTATATTTAATGTCCGTCTCATTCTTGTTACGTAAGTGTAGCGAAGTGAATGCGGAACAAGTTTTCTCTGGCTGCAGTCTATTTTGCATTTTAGTAAAACTTTTTTAAATATTTCTTCCATTCTTTTTCCGTCCAGATAATGTCCGCTTGCTGTCGTAAAAACAAAATCGTCATCTTTAATTTTTTTTGCTTCAATGTATTTTTCTAGAAGTTTTGCAATTTTTTTTGGAAGAGGAACAATTCTTATTTTTGAATTTACAGCAGAACCTTTTTTATTCCATTTTGTTCTTTTTCCCTGGGCATTTATAAAACCGTTTATAATTAAAATGTTTTTTGTAAAATCAAACTGATTAACCTGTAAACCTCTTGCTTCTCCAAGTCTTAAACCGCAGGATGCAATTATATAAAAGAAAAGATAAATATCGTAAGAAGGCCAGTTGTCCTGCTTAAAAAGCTCTTCAAGTTCTTCTGTGGTAAAAATATCTGCTTTTTTTGTGTTGCGGTTAAATCTGTTTACAAGAGGCATGACAATATTTTTATTGCATTTCCATTGTGCTTCCATGTAAATTTTTCTTATGATTTCAAGCATTAAATTTTTCCATGAACCTGAATGTATGTTGTCGCGTAAAAGAAAATTTTCTATTTCTTTTGCGGATAAAGTTAAAATATTTCTGTGACCAAAATGCAATGTAAAATATTCTGTCATTTTTCTGTATTGAGAAAGTGTTTTTTCTGTAAGTTTTTTTCCGTGCAGTTCAAGTCTTTTTATGTGCGGGCAATTTTTAATAAACATATCTTTTGTAATATTCTGAATGATGTAAACTTCATTTGTTTTTTTTGAAATGTTTTTTACAAAAAGCAGGGCTTCTTCTTTTGTGTAGCATTTTTTACATACAAGTTTTTTTAACCTGCCTGTAATTTTATCTGTAAAACTGTAATACCATTTTATACTTTCTTTTCCGTCTTCGTTTTTTTCAATTACCTCATGTATTTTATATTCCATTTTTTTTACGCTCCTTTTATATTTCAAATTATTCTTTATTTACATCAATTAAAATAAAATATATACTCACAAGCATGATTTTATTTTTAGCGTTATTGATTATTATTTCAGTAGTTTCGACAAAAATAAGTTCGAGACTGGGAATGCCTTTACTTATAGGCTTTATTCTTATTGGTGTTCTTGCAGGAAGCGATGTACTAAATTTAATCAATTTTGACGACGCTAATCTTGCAAAAAAAATCGCAGACTTTCTTTTAATCTTTATTATTTTTGACGGAGGCTTCAGGGTCTCTCGGTCAACTTTTCACAAGGTGGCAGGTCCTTCATTAACGCTTGCTACTTTGGGTGTTGCATTAACGGCACTTCTTTTAGGACTCTTTGTTCATTTTATTTTAGGCTTTGACTTTTGGTATTCAATGCTAATTGCTTCGATTATTTCTTCAACAGATGCAGCAGCAGTTTTTATGATTACAAAATCAAATCCTATAAAAGCAAAACTTGCATCTACTTTAAATGTAGAAAGTGCAGCAAATGATCCTATGGCAATTTTGCTTACAATTACATTTGTTCAGCTGGCAAGTAAAACTGCAACCAGTCCATGGCTTGTAGTTGCTCAGCTTTTGTGGCAGTTTGCAGGCGGATTTATTATAGGCTTTATCTGCTATAAACTTTCACTTTTGATTATCAACAGAATTAATATGGATGGTCGTTCAAATTATTCTGTTCTTATATTAGGACTTGTTCTTTTTACATTTGGTTTTTCAGATCTTGTTAAGGCAAACGGAATTATTGCAGTCTTTTTCTTTGGCTACTATTTAGGCAATTCAGACTTTCCTGCAAAAAATACTGTAAGTACATTCCTTGAAAGTCTTTCTGCAATCTTTAATACAACTCTCTTCCTTATGCTGGGACTTTTAGCATCTCCTCATCGTTTTGTAAATATATGGAAGGAAGCACTTGTTATTGTTGCAGTTATGATGTTTATTGCCCGTCCGCTGGCTGTATTTCTGTCAACTATTCCATTTAAATATAGTTTTAAAGAAAAAATATTTTTGTCATGGGGCGGAATAAAAGGTGCTGTTCCAATTGTACTTGCAACTTATCCAATGGCAAACGGCCTTGATGACGGTGGCTTTATTTTTGATACAATCTTCTTTGCAGTTCTATTGTCATGTATTATTCAAGGAACAACTTTAGGACCTCTTTCACGCCTCTTTAAGTTTACAAGTAAGGGCCAACCAGTTAGTCCTTATAAAATTGAATTGGATGCCCTCAAAAACACTGAATACGAAATGCTTGAAGTTTCTGTCGATGAAGATTCTGAATATGTAAACATTCCGCTTTCGCAGCTAAAACTCAGTCAGGATATGCTTATAAATTCTATTGTAAGAAATGGAAATTTAATTGTTCCAAAGGGCGATACCGTAATTCTTCCAAAAGATATTATTTATATTATGACTAGAACTTCTAAAGCTGATGAAATGAAGAAAAAATTTACTTCAAAGGTGATTGAAGAAGACGACTAGTGTAATAGATTTTATTTAAAATATTCTAACAAAATGCCTGTGTCTTTAAAATGTAAAACTTTATGGACAACGGGCATTTTTTTTAGTATATTCTATAGAAGATTTTTATTTGGAGAAACAATGAAAAACTCTATTTCTACTATATTTAATGAAGAAGAGGAAGAAGAAAAATCAAAGGCACAAGGTCCTGATCCTCTTGCAGAAAAATTCCTTAAGACAAGACAGATTTTATTAAGCGGTGAAATTACAGAAGAACTGGCAGATAAAATTATACGCCAGCTTTTAATTCTTGAAGCAGACAATTCTGAACCAATTTACGTTTATCTTGACAGCCCTGGTGGTGATGTTGATGCAGGTTTTGCTATTTTTGATACAATGCGTTTTATAAATGCACCTGTTTATACAATTGGAATGGGACTGGTTGCAAGTGCGGCTGCTTTAATTTTACTTTCGGCACCAAAAGAGCGTCGTTTGGCTTTTCCAAACAGTCATTATCTTATTCATCAGCCTTCAAGCGGAATGAAAGGCGTTGCAAGTGATATTGAAATTCATGCGGCAGAAATGGCAAAGTGCCGTGCAAAATTGAACGACCTTATTGCAAAAGAAACAGGTAAGCCTGTTGAACAGGTTGCAAAAGATACTGATCGCGATTACTGGCTTAATGCTGAAGAATCTGTATCTTATGGTCTTGTAAGTCGCGTTATTCATAATCGTTCTGAACTTAAGTAATTTTTTTTGGGAAGCAGATGATTTTTGAACTTACAGAAAAGCTTTGTTCTGACATTTTATTTGCAATGGAAGATCAGAATAACAGTTTTCTTGTGGATGCCCAAAATGGCGTTTTAGTTTCTACACAGAGTTTTTCTGCTGATGATACAAATTATTATGCTCTCCCAAAATGGAATAGCAGTGACGGTTATGCACTGCTTGAATCTTTTACAGAAAATCTTCGTTCACCAATGGCACATGATGAATTAAAAACTGTGCTGGTAAGCGGAAGGGGGGTGTTCAGAAATTTTAAGAATGTATTGAAGTCTTATCCAGAAGTTGAGCGCAAGTGGCATTTTTTTAAAAATAGAAAAATGAATGAACGCGTAACTCAATGGTATAACAGTTTGCGTGAAGCATGGGGTCTTGAAAAGCTCGAAAATGAAGAAGAGGAAGATATTGATGAGCTTTTAGCTGATGACTTTATGTTTGCTTATTTTAATCCAGAAACGGATTGGAATGAAATTAAAAACGCAGAAGACAGTGTGAAAAATGAGTACAGTTTTAAGTACGATGAAGAACTAGAAAATGCTGCTGCAGAATTGTGGCAGAAACTTTCAGATACCGATTCGCCTGATAATAAAACAGGATTTGTTTGTCGTACTCAGTCCGAAGATTTTGCCGGATGCATATTATTTTCACAATTTTTAACTTCATCAAAGAATCTGCTTGTAATCACAGATTTCTTTGTTTTACACAATTACCGTGGATGTGGAATCGGAAGGCAGCTTTTATCTAAGTCTTTTGATTATTTTAAATCCAAAGGTATTAAGTGGATATTGATTGCAAATACTATTATTCCCGAATCTATGGAACGTTTATTGTCCTCATGTGGATTTGAAAAACTTGGGAGTGGATTCGTGGCAGATTTATCAAAAGGAGTTTTATAATGGCATATAATAAAAATGAAAACAAAATTAATGAAGAACAGATTGCAGCTTTTTTAAAAGAAACTTTAAAACGTGTTAATTCAGATAATGATCCTGAATCTCTTGATCAACTTAAAAAGATTTTTAAAAAGAATATTCCATTCTCACGCAGAATGTATGTTGCAGCTTATCTTGTAAGACAGGCTAATTCAAGGGGCTTCCGTCCTTCAAAGGGTAATGACCGCTTTAACCGCAATGATCGTTTTAACCGTAATGAACGTCCTGCTCATGGTGAACGCACTGAACATTTTTCTAAAACAGAAGCATCTAACGCAGAACACACAGAACGTGCTCCACGCGTACAGATAGATCCATCTTTAGCTACAACAATTTTTATCAGCGTTGGTCGTAACCGCCGTGTATTCCCTCGTGACCTTGTAGGTCTTTTAGTTAGTGTAGCAGGTCTTGAACGCGACAGAATTGGTGACATTCGTGTTCTTGCAAATTATTCGTTTATTCAGCTTTTTACAGAAGACTGCGAAAAAGTAATCAAGGCACTTAATGACTATGACTATCGCGGAAGGAAACTTAGTGTAAGTTATTCACGCCAGAAGGAAGATGAGGGTGCTGAAGAAAATACTTCTTATGCAGAAGAAACAGTTCCTTCAGATGTTTCAAATGAAAGTTCTGGTATTCATGCAGAAGAAAGTCAGGAATCAAAGATTGCAGAGGAACAGTCTGTTTATGCAGCTCAGCAGTCATCTTCGTCATCTTCAAGTCCTTCAACTGAACAGCCATATTCTGAAACAACAGATGATGGTCAGGTAAAAAGTCATTTTGGTAACGGCGACACAAATTATTTAGTATAAAAATTAACAGATGCTGAGCAAGCATATCGTCATGTTTCGCACAGCATCTGTTAGATAAGAAAACCCTGTCACCTTGAAATAAATTCAGGGTGACAAACTCAGAATTATTATTGGAAATTTTAATAAAAGTTATTTTGAGGGAAGTATCCCTTTATTCCATCTGTAAAAGAATATTCAAAAAAAGAACATTGGCTGTAGGGCTTGTCTTTAAAAACTGTAAGCTCTGCAAATGTCATTGGTTGTCCGCCTCTAGGTCTGGCACAACTTCCCGGATTTAATAAAAGTGCTTCACTTGTAAAAAGCGACCAAGCAATGTGGGTATGACCAAAAAGTGCAATCTGGCATTTGTGTTTTAAAGCTTCATCAGTAAGAATGTTAAATCCATCATTTACGTTTAAGCGGTGACCGTGCGTTAAAAAAATATTTTTACCGCATGCCGTAAAAGTCTGTGTAAAAGGAGTATCAAACATTTGTGTGTTAAAGCGGAATGCCCTTAAATCGCAGTTACCCTGTACAAATGCAATTACAGGAGGCAGGGCTAGGGCAAGTTCTTTTTCATAAGTGGCTCTTTCAACAAGATATGCTAAATCACAGACACCGTCTCCGCAGAATGCAAGTGCATCACAGTCTTTTCCACAGTCCCTTACAATGTCTTCTAAAATTGAAGAAACTCCATGACTGTCAGAAAGAACAAGTATTTTTGCACAAGATTTATTTGCAAGTTCTTCAATATCTTTTTTTGAACCTATCAATAAAGATTTGTCTTGTTCAAGAGAGTTCATTTATTTTTTTGCTTCCGGACGTTCAATTACAAAATGATTGATTGAAGGAATACCTGTTTCACCGTCAATATAGCGGCGTAATTTTTTGTCTTTGCCTACAATCTGCTGAACATGGACTGCAAGTTCTTCATCTTTTGGAAGAGGACCCGGCAGTTCTGTCATGTAGCGGATTGTGTTTATTAAAATTTTTGGAAGATTTTTTTCGTTTAATACTTGGGTTTCTTCTTCAACAAGATTTTCATCGCCTGAATGTTCGTATTCAAGTATAAAGTCACTTGTAGCTTCCATGGCAAGTATTTCTTCCTGAGGAAAAAATGAAAATATAGGGTATGGAATTTTATCTTCCCATTCATCCTGTAATTTTGCTAAAGGACGGTTTATATTTTCTGGTGCACCTAAAAGCAAAATTCCTCGTATTTTTTTGTCTTCAAGTTTTGTATAAAGATCAGAAATTCTAGCAGTGCTTCCGTGCATAAATTCTTCAGGGTAAATCATTGTGTAAAGAAGTCCGCCTTCTTCGTCCCTGCCATAAATGTCTATAACTTTCTGATATGTTTCTGTAAGAAAAGTTTCGTTGTTGTAACCGTAGCCTAAAAGAACTGCAATAATTCCGTTATTGTTATTCCACTTTGAGCGGCGTCTTGGTTTTGATTTATCTGCAGTTTTTACTTCAAGAGTTATGGCTTCTTCAGTTTGTGTATCTGAATGATTTTCATTTTTTTTGCTGCATGATGTAAGTGATGAAAGAGCAGCAGTCAGTGTAATTAAATAAAATACTTTTTTAGAAAGTTTCAAATTTTTCCTCCCGTTATTTTAATAGCAAGGAGATTATACTGTTAATTACTGTTGATTTCAATTAAGGGAATGTTTAAAAATTGCAGTGGGGACAAAAAAAATCAGTATGACGCACTTTTCGCCATACTGATACAATTTTATTATCAGTCTTCAGACAAACTGACTGTAATTTCAAGATTAGCAAATTTTGCAGCTGCTGAAGTTGTCGGTATTCCTGCATCTGCAGAGCCTGCTTCAAAGACTGCCTGTGGAGAAGTTATACCGGTAATCGGGTGACTTTCTGTGCGGGCAACTGTCTGAGGTGCAGTCTGTTCACCTGTAACAGAATCTGTAAATGCTGTCTGTCCTTTATAAACAGGAATTCCTATAGGATTATCAGAAACTTCACTTACTGGAGTAAATGCTGTAGATTCTCCTTCTTGTGGAACAAAGTCACTTGCTTCGTCTGCAGCAATTTGTGCACTAGAAGATTCTGCCTGTCCTAAAGAAACAAGACCTTCGTTTACAGAAAGAAATCCTGTTGCGTAAATAACACCTTCAGTTCCACGTACAGAAGCGGTTGCTACAGGAGAGCGTACTTTAAAGTCAGAACGTTTGTTTGTGCTGTGTGATACTTTAAATTTAACATTTCCGCTGTCCATAAAAAGTCTTGATTCTTCTTTTTTGTCAGTTTCCGTAAGTTGTTCAATTGTAATGCGTGTTAATGGTGCTAATGTTACAAGAGCATTGTTATTCATTCTGATAACTGCCTGAGAGTTAAATCCTGTTGAAATAAGTGCACCTTTTTCTAAACTGTCACCTTCTGCAAGGGCAACCCAGGCACCTTCTTTTTGAACTTCTACTTTTCCTTTTGTGGAAATAACTTTTGCTTCAGCTGCAAACATAAATGAGCCTGCAGTAAGAGAAAGTAAAGATACTGTAAAAAGTTTTTTAAGAAAATTCTTTTTCATGTTCAACCTCCAAAATTAGAATGCCATTACAGCTTTTACTGTAAGGTTTGTTTTGTCTGATTTACCGTCTGCGCTGATGTATTGTGATGCACTTAAACCTAACTGAAGGTCAGCAAACAACTGATATGTCGCATTTGCAAACCATTCCATTCCGCCGTAAGTAATTTCTGCATCCGGACATTTAAATACTGCATTTGCTCCGCCTCCAAGATAAATTGAAGAAAGAGGTCTCATTGCTAAAGAAAGTCCGCCTTTTATAAGACCAGAATATTCTGGTTCGTCAATGGCGTATGTTGCAGTAATGCTTGTAAATCCCTTGAATGCCTTAAGAAAGCCGTTGTTTCCGGAAGCATAAGTTCCTTTAAGGGCAATTTCTGCAGACATAAACGGAATGTAGAAGTTTACGCTTACGTTAGACAAATTTGAAAATGAAGCAAAATTGTCTTGTGTAGAAAAAGTTGTATCCATTGTGTAGTAAACAAAAGAAGCAAGAGGTCCATTAACTTTAACAGTTGCATAGTAGCGGTTATAGCCTGTTGTACCCTGTCCTGCTCCAATAAATCCCATAAGTTGAAGACTTAATGTCTGGTTTAGGAAAAGAAATGGAGAAGAAACAGAAGCAAGAGCTGTAACATAAGGAGCCTGAAGTGCATAAGGCAGATTTGCATTAAAACTGTAAGTTGAAGAATCTGAATTAAGTATAGTTACATTCTGTGCATTTAAAAGTCCTGTGTAACCGCCATAAAAATTTGCACTAACGTAAGGAAACTTAAATGTAAGTAAAGCACCGTCATTTGTCTGTCTTAAAACAAGTCCAGTTGCATCAGACATAAAAAAGCGTCCTGCCTGAACATTAAGCTTTCCTATTGAACCTAAGTTAAAAAGACCGTTGTATTTTAGAAGATTGCAGTCAGCTGTAAGAATGCTTGACTGAGAATTTGAAAGATATTCGTACTGAACAAAAGCTTCTGCCGCAAGGTAATGTTTTGAAGCGTTGTCAAAAGGAACTCTTATCCATACTCCGCCCTGGTCTGTTTGATCTAAATAAAGATTAGAAAAAGAAGAACCAGTCATCTTTGAATTGTTGTTTATGTATCCGCCAAAGTCAACTGCCCCAATATTTTGTGCTGCAAAAAGTAAGAGGAATGCAGCTGCAATTTTTACTGTCTTAAGTTTCATTTTTTATTGCTCCTCTTTGCCGTAGCGTTCCATGCAGGTGTTAAAAAGATTTATTGCTTCATGTCCGTCAGTTATTTTTGAAGGATCAGCTGTTTTTGAAATAATTCCTGCTGCCTGAAGCTGTCTGAATGCATAGCGTTTGTCTTTTGTGATTAAATACATAAGGCTGTTTTTTATATTCCATGTCTTGCTGTAAACTAAAGCCTGCTCAGAAATTGTAATTACGTCATCTGCACTTTTTCCAGAAAGGGCAATTCCTTTTTCTGTAAGAATTTTTAAAGCGTCTTCATAGGAAGCGTCTTCTTCAATTAAACCAAGATAAGTTCCTGTAAGATAGCAAACATTACCCCATGTTGCTTTATCTGCCTGAATGAATTGAGTAACTTTATCTGCCGACTGGGCAAAAAGTCCTGCACTTCCAACAAAGGCTAAAACAAGCATCGTTAAAAGATGTTTTTTCATAAGCCTGATTACCTCTTTTTTTTTAGAATTTACTGAAAATTAGTATAACATATGCTATAATTTTTTTCTATGAAAACTAAAAATAAAGACAATTTTTTTAAGGTAAATCTGGACTATATAATTCTTTTGGGAGTTAGTGTTTTATTTACAATTCTGGCAGCAAGTGACGCTTTAGAAAGGATGGATTCAAAATTTTATGACATGTCGCTTGGAACCCACCGCGAAGCTAAGGCTGATGACAGTATATTAATAGTAGAAATTGATGACGATTCAATAGATGCGATTGGTGAATGGCCGTGGACTCGCGATACTCTGGCAAATGCTCTTATCCGCATGAAGGAATTAGGTGCTGCAAGGGCTGTATTTGATATTGAGTATCTTTCTCCATCAAAAAAAGGTGTTAATGACGAAGCTATTGACAGGGTAACACAGGCATTTAGTCAGGGACAGGAAAAAATTACTTCTTCTGTAAATCAGTTTTCACAGTCAATATCCCAGGGATATGTAAAACAGTCGGATGTTAATTATGTTTCAAAGCAGTTGCTTGATGAAAATATTACTCCTGCAATAGGTGAAATATATTCAGCTGTAAATGATAACATGTTTATGGACTATGATGATTACTTTGCCCGTGCAGTACAGTTTTTTGGAAATTCATGGCTTACCATAAACACAAGTGATGTAGGTATAGAAATTTCTGATGAACAGAAAAATTATGCTCACAGCCGCTTTTTGCGAAAAGATGTTGTTGATCCAAAAAATCTTATTAAAAAGACAAATGAAATTGATGCAAGAGAAACAGGTTTTATAAGAGGATTTACTCCGGCTTATTTTCCGATTATAAGCAGGGCATACGGGGCTGGTTTTACAAACGTATATGTTGACCCGGACGGTACTAGGCGAAGAATAGAACTTCTTAGTGAAAATGAAGGTGAATATGTAGGACAGCTGGTTTTTGCTCCGTTTTTAAATTTAGTTGACGCACAAAAAATTGAACGTAAGGGAAATAAACTTTATGTTTACGGGGCTCTTATGCCAGGTAAGGAAGAAAGACAGACTCTTTCAATTCCGCTTGATAGAAAAGGACGAATGTTAATCAATTGGCAGCACGGAAAATTTGGAGATTCGTTTAGACATGATAAAGTTTTATTTTTGTATCAGCTGGATGCACTTGAAGCAGACATTGTTTCATTGATTGACACTTTTGGACAGATTTCTATACGTGACAGTAAGGGTTATCTTTTGTCCTATGCAAAAGCTGTTAGTGACTTAATAGAAGAATATTCAAATCTTAATGAATATAAAAATTATCTTTTAGGACTGTGCCAGGGTTTTGATAAAGATGGCAATGCAATTGGTGGCGGAATAAGTGAAAGCGACTACAAGGATTATTTTGCGGCCAGACAGACTTATTTTGATAATGTAGGACTTTTTATAAACGGTACTTATAAAAATGAAATTTTAAAACGACTACTATCTTTCATCAAAGGCAGGCTCATTTGAGGCAAAAGAACTTTCTCTTACAG
>CAZALL010000049.1:0-10654 GCA_964485955.1 uncultured Treponema sp.
CTTTTACCAACTGCGATGCTCTGAAACAATTCGCCAATCTGATAAAAAAGCATTACTGCACTTGCTTCACGAAATTCTTTTAAAGCAAAGGCACCTACAGTCGCAACTGCCATAAGAAAATTTTCGTCAAAAACCTGCCCTTTAAAAATTCCTTTAATAGCTTTTTTTAAAATATCATAGCCGATTATAAAATAAGGAACTAAATAAAGTGCAAGCCTTATCCATACATTAAATTCAATCAGTTCATCTGCCGTCCAGACCAGAGCTAAAAGAATTACACTAACAATTATTCTGACTAAAATTTTCTTCTGCTTTTTTGTCATAATTCTATCTCACAGTCATCTTCTACTTTTCTGCAATTTTTTAAAACTTCCTTCATGACTTTTTTATCATCAACACCGTCTTCAAATTCAACATTTAATTTTAATGTCATAAAACTCAAAACGGCATCTTTTACACCAGGAGTTGCTTTTGCGGCGTCTTCCATTTTTGCAGCACAAGCAGCACAGTCTACTTCAACATTGTAAGTTTTTTTCATATGCTTCTCCTCTATTTTTCTGTAACATGTTCCATGCCTGAACTTAAAAGAGTACGAACATGATCATCATCTAATGAATAAAAAATAATTTTTCCGTCTCTCCTAAATTTTATTAATTTTGCATCCTTTAAAATTCTTAACTGATGACTTATTGCAGACGTTGTCATATTAAGAATCTGAGCTAAATCTCCTACACAAAGTTCACTTTGAATAAGTGCATAAAGTATTCTAATTCTTGTTGAATCACCAAATACTTTAAAAAGTTCTGCAAGGTCATAAAGATTTTCTTCATCCGGCTGAGATGCAAGAACTTTTTTTACAATCTTCTGATGAACTGCAAGATATTCAACTGTATTTTCTTCGTCCATTATTTACCTTCTAATATTTTTTCTTTTGTTCATTTGAATAATAGTTCAACTGTTAAAATGTGTCAATATTTTTTTTTAATAGATTACATAATTTTATTAAAAGACTTTACAGTTTTAAGATTTTAAACGATTTACAGATTCTTCAACTTCTTCTTTAGAAACTTCCCCTTTTTGAATAAGAACTTCTTTTGTCATATTACAGATTTCTTGCATTGAATAATCAAAAATATTTTCTATACCCAACATATTTTCTACAGCAGAACGCACACAGCCAGGCCCACGGTATTCATGAATGCCCATATTTATAGAAGAACAATAATCATTTTCTATTTCTTTCCACTGTGCCCCGCATAAAATTTCAATTACCGCACAAATTATCCCTGTTCTGTCCGTTCCAATTGCACAATGAATTAAATAAGGCCCATTTTTTTTATTTATAAATTTAATTATTTTTCCAATTCCACAAAGAAATTTCTTACTACCAGAATTTTCATAGCAGACATTGTAAGAACAGTCCGTCATATAAAGAACATTATCTTCTTCAAGAATTTTTTTATAGTAAAAAGGCATGCCGTAAGTAGCTTCAATTTTTTCTGTATCACTTAAGTTTATATCTGCACAGATTTTATATTTTTCTGCAAGTTCAGTTAAATATTTTGTGCGTAAAAAAGAAGTTTCTGTATCTGGAATTCCATGCTTTGAATCATTGTATGGGTGATAGCTTCTGTAAAGATTTTTTGTTGCCACTACAGGACGAAAGTTTGCAATCTGCATTTTATCTTCTTCTTTTGTAAAGTTAAAATATTTTTTTGTTTTATAAATCACACTATTTTTTAAACGACTGCAAATATCTTTTTCATCCTGATAATCATAAAGTGCAACTTGAAATTTATAATTACTTTCTCCTTCATATTTTGTATAAATATAATCTTCATTTACTAAATCTTGCGGAAGTAATTTTATTCCGTCTGAAAAAAAACAAAATGACGGCTGCCCGCTCTGATTTGTTTTTCGTAAATCTTTATAAAAAATAAATGTATAATAAAGTTCATGTTTTTTGTCATATTTAAAATTTGAAAAACCTAAACTTAAATTAATGTCATTTATTCCGCTGTTAAACCTTATACTGATTTTTTTTTCGCATCCACCTGCCTTGTCTTTTGTAAGAATAAAATACATTCCTTTTTTTACAGGGGAATCTTTAAAACATCTTTTTTTGTCATGCAAAGAAAATTCTTCTGCTTCAAAAACTGTTTGTTCCTGACCTAAATTTTCTATATATAAGTCTTTATCTTTTGCAACTGTAATTTCCTGACTGTAAATAATTTTTTTATTTTTATCTTTTATAAATAAATTCCATGTACCTGGAAGTACATCTTGTATTTTAAATTGCCCTGCAGAATTAGTCTTTACAATTTCTTTAGAAAGCGGATCATCAATTTGTGCACAATAAAATAAATTTAATGTACATGTAAAAAAAACTTTTTTAGGTTCTAAAATATAATCTAAAGGATTTCGCGGTATCTGATTTCCGCCGATGTCACCTAAAATGGCATTTTCGTCAATTAAATAAAATGAAATTTTTTGTTCTTCAAAATATTTAAAAATTTTTTCTATAGCGTCAAAATATCCGCCTTTAATAAAAACATCCTTGCGGTCAGGAAATTTCTTAAGTAAGTGTTCATAAAGATTTTGTTTTTTTGTTTTAAGACTTTGCATTTGACCTTGAAAATATATCAGTTATTTATAAAAATTAGTAGCGTTTAGATAAGGATTTTTTATGCAGATTGAACTTAAAGAAAATGAAGTTATAGATGACCTTAAAATAAATGGATTAAAAATAATTCAAAATAAAAAATTTTTTAAATTTGGAATCGATGCAGTTCTTCTGTCACGCTATGCATCTTCTGCCGTAAGAAAAAATTCTTCTCTTTTAGATTTAGGATGTGGAAACGCAATTATTCCTCTTTTATTAAGTGCCTTTACTTTCTGCCAAAATATAAATGGACTTGAACTTTTAGAGTCATGTGCCACTCTTGCAGAAAAAAATGTTCAGTTGAATTGCCTTGAAAACAAAATTAAAATTATTAGAGGCGATATAAAAAATGTTTCATCTTATTTTCAAAAAAAATCTTTTGACATAATTACAAGCAATCCGCCTTACGCAAAATGTTTACCTAAAGAAAATATAAACAACAGCGAAAAACAAATTGCCAGAAAAGAAATTTTTTGTAATGCAGAAGATTTAATAAAAGCTGTTTCTTATCTTTTAAAAGACAACGGCAGATTTTTTTTAATACACAGACCAAACCGCCTGCAGGAAATTTTAATTTTACTTAACAAATATAAAATGGCTGCAAAAAGACTTTGTTTTGTTACACCCTTTAGCAATGAAAAACCTTCAATGTTTCTTCTTGAAGCAAAAAAAAATTGTGACAGCGAAATCCTAATTGAAAAAAATATTTGTATATACGAAAAGCCTGGTCTTTATTCTGCACAAGTAAAAAAAATATATGAAGGAATTATTTAAAAAATGAACAGCACGGCACATTTTCACTTACCCGGACTTTTTGAATTTTATGAATTTTACCGCCTGTTTTTACCACTCTTTAGAAAACACAGAAAATATTTTTACAGCTGGTGCGACATTACATCTATCTACGGTTGTCCTGAAGGCTGCATCTGGGCTGGCGGACGAATAGAAAACAGCACTTGTAATCTAGAAGATGTTTTTAATTTACTCAATGAATATAAAATTTCTGCACGTCTTACTTTTTCTAATTCTCTTTTAAAAGAAGAACATCTTGCAGATAAAAAATGCAATTCAATATGTAAACTTTTTGAAAATTCAAAAACACAAAATGGAGTAATAATTTATTCAGATTTACTTTTACAATACATTAAAAAAAATTATCCTCGCTTTTATTTTGTTTCTTCTACAACAAAAGTGCTTAATAATTTTAATGATTTTACAAATGAACTTAATAAAAAAGATTTTACTTTTGTGGTTCCAGACTTTAGGCTGAATAAATTGCATGAAGACTTAAAAAAATTAAATAAAAATCAAAAAGACAAAGTTGAATTTTTGTGCAATGAATGCTGCTGGATAAAATGTAATGACCGCAAAAAATGCTATGAAAATGTAAGCCATAAGAATCTTGGCGAAGACTGTAAAGACCATATCTGCAGGGCACCTTTTGGAAATTACGGATACAAATTTTCTCTGGCAATGCAAAATCCTTCATTTATTGGAATTGAAGAAATACAAAATTTTTATCTTCCAAATAGTTTTTCAAATTTTAAAATCGAAGGCCGCTCTTTAGGTTCCGCCATGCTTTTGGAATTTATTTTATATTATCTTACCAAACCCCAGTACCATATTCATGTCCGCGAAGCTCTTTATTTAGACAGCATGCTAGATTTATTTTAAATAATATACTCTAAACTAAAGCACAAGCTTTTACATTTTTAGGCTCATGTTGTAAAGCCTGATATAAAGTTAATTTTAACTGCATATTCATCCAACTTTCAGGGGAAGTATTTGTAGCCCGTGCTATACGAATTGCCATTTCTGAACTTAATGAAGACTTTTCATTTACAAATTCAGATAAAGTTTTTCTTGTAACACCTAAAATTTTAGAAGCCTCTGTAATACTTATATTTAATGGTTCTAAAACATCCTTAAAAAATACCTCACCTGGATGTACAGGTTTTCTAATCATATCTACCTCCTGCAATTCTTAATGATAATCCTGATAATCAACAAGAACTGCATCCTGCTCTTCAAAATAAAAAGTAACTCTCCAATTTCCACTTACACTCACAGACCACATATCTTTTTCCTGACCTATAAGTTGATGAAGTCTGTATCCCGGTAAATTCATATCTTCTGCAGAAATACTCGCATCTAAGCGATCTAAAATTCTAGCAAGTTTTGAAGCATGCTCAGGTATAATTCCTGCTCTATAACCAGTTTCAAAAAATAATTTTAACCCTTTATGTTTCCACGATTTTATCATAGGCAATTTTATTCTGTAACCCACAAGGTGTCAAGGTAAATATTTCATCTGCCACTAACATTCCTTTGTTTTTACAATTAATTCTGTATTTTTTTAAAATTCACACTTATAATAAAAGAATGAAGAGATTTTTTTCTGTAATAATTTTTACTTTTTTAATTAATTTTTCATTTGCTCAAAATGTACATGTCTGTCTTGGCTCATTTAAAATTTTAAGCAATGCACAGCGTCTTGTAAAAAATTTAAATGAATTAAACGAAGAAGCTTTTATTTATCAGGCACAAGTAAATGGGCAGACAATGTATCGTGTTTTACTTTCAAAAGAATTTAAGGACAAAGATGATGCCCGTTCTTTTAAGGAAAAAATTAATAATTCAGCTTTTGCAAAAAAATTAAATCTTTCGGGTCTTTGGATTTGCAAAACAGAAAAAACTTCAACAATAGAAGAAGTCCCAGTAAAAAAAGAAAATATTGTCCTTAAGGAAAATGAAAATAAAATTCCTTTATCAGAAGAAAAACCATATTCAGTACTTGTCCATTCTTACAAAGAAGAGCAGGCTGCAGAAAATGGAAAAAAACGTTTACAGGAAAACAACATTGATTCTTATGTCCTAAAAACTTTTGATGATAAAACATATTTTTCTTTTGACCTACATTCAGGTGCATTTGAGTCCGAAGAACAAGCTGAACCTTTAATTAAACAACTTGAAGAAATAGGAATTGAAGAAACAAAAATAAGTAACTATGAAACAGAAAAAGAAAAAATAGAAAAATACGATGAAGTAATAAAAACTCAGGAAGTTGTTTTTGACAATGGAAATACCCAGATACCTGAACTTTATTCACAGCCAGTCGTTCAACTTATAAAAGAGTTTCCTATAAACAAAAATTTTTCTCTTGAACAACTGGCAATTTTTGATTTTGACAACATCCGTGCAGTTGAAGGTGAACTACCAGAACTTAATGAACTTTATTCATTAATTTCGGACTCTCAATCAGTTCATGCAGCAAGCCTTGCATTTTATAAAGATGAATTATTTAACAAGCAGGTTATGATTTATATTTCAAGCGGAGATGAAAATACATTTTTTAATCTTGAAGCATTTACACAGTATTACAAAAACAAAGACAATGAAGATTCAATAGAATTTTCTGAAAGTGACTTTATGCTAAAAGACGGAATTTTAAAATCGCTTATAGTTCAAACTTCTGACGGAAATATTTTTTATGGCGTAAACGAAAACAAAAATCTTGCAATTCTTATGCTTACAGAAGATTTTACTAAAAACGAATTTACTGATTTTATAAATAATTTTGAAAATGATTCTTCGCTTTTAATTTATCCTCAAGTAAGAAGGACTCTCTTAGTTCTTCCTAAAAATACAGATATTGAAAGAACGTTTTTATCATTTACTCTTGAAAAAATTAATTATTCTTATGTTGTAAGTAAAGACTATGCCAATTGGTCATATCCTATTGTTGGTCACTGGAATGCAGACGCAATACTTTGTCAGGAAGATGAAAAACTTTCCGTTGGATTTTTTGATTTAGATTATAACTACAATGCAGAGCATGTTCATAAAATGTTTATGAATGCTCATGTTACAAATGAATACAGCCATTCTTCTTTTGTAGAAAAAGCTCCTTCCTGGTACGTTAATAGTTTTAACACCAAAGAAGTCTCTTTTTCTACAAAGTCTTATATTATTGCAGTTGAGTCTTATAATTTAACCGAAGAAGACCTGGTTAAACTAGCAGACGAACTTATAATCTGGGACAAATAATTTTATTTTGTAAGAAGATTATTCATCGCATTTACAAATTGCAGAGGATCCGAAAGTTCTTCACCACTTACTAAAAGCGCCTGATCAAGAAGTATTTCGCTTACCTGATTTATATAATCTTCGCTTACATCTGCTTCAAGTTTTTTAACCAGAGGATGATCTCCGTTTACTTCAAGAATTGGTTTTACCATGTGACCGTTTCCCTGTCCCATTGCACGCATCATTCTTTCCATCTGAAGAGAAGGATCATTTTCGTCAACAACTACACAGCTTGGACTATCACTAAGACGTTTTGAAAGAACAACATCTTTTACCCTGTCGCCCAGTGATTTTTTAATTTTTTCCTGAACTGGTTTAAATTCCTTTTCTTTCTTTTCTGCTTCTGCCTTGTCTACTCCAAGTTCTTCATCACTACCGGCACGATTTACTGCCTTAAGTTCAAAGTCCTTGTATTTGCCAACCTGAGAAGCAACAATGTCATCAATTTCGTCAGCAAGAATTAAAACTTCAAAGCCCTTCTTTTTGTAAGCTTCAAGTAATGGTGATGCACGAAGATTTTTTTCATCACTGCCTGTAATGTAATAAATTGCCTTTTGTTCTGCCTGCATACGCTGTACGTAATCTGCAAGACTTGTCCATTTTCCGTCTCCGTTTCCACTTGCATCTGTACTCTTAAAGCGTACAATTTCAAGAAGTTCATCGCGGTTTGCAAAGTCAGAATAAAGTCCTTCTTTTATAGGACGATTGTAATTTGCAACAAATTTATTCCATTTTTCAATAGAAGCTTTTTCTTCATCACTTGGATTTTCTGCCTTACGAGCCTTATCTGCACTTTCACCCATCTTTTTAAATTCAGACAAAAGTTTTTTTACAGATTGTGTTTTGATTGTTTCAAGAATACGATTTTGCTGTAAAATTTCACGGCTTACATTAAGAGGTAAATCTTCTGAATCAATTATACCTCTTACAAAACGAAGGTATGAAGGTAAAAGTTCGCGGTCATCATCTGTAATAAATACACGCTTTACATAAAGTTTAAGTCCGCTCTTGTAATCTGCCTGATACATATCAAAAGGAGCTGCCTGCGGAATATAGAAAAGTGTTGTATATTCCTGAGTACCTTCTGCATGTGTGTGAACATAGTGAAGCGGATCCATTCCGTCGTGACTGATTGTTTTATAGAAAGCATCATAATCTTCTTTTTTAAGTTCAGACTTTGATTTTTTCCACAAGGCACTTGCAGAGTTTACCTGTTCAATTTTATCTTCTGTTCCTGTGTTGTTTCCCTTATCATCATATTTTGTCTGTGTATAATGAAGATAAATAGGGAATGCTATGTGATTTGAATATTTTTTTATAAGTTCATCAATCTTCCAGCGACTTGCATAATCTTTACTGTCATTATTTAAATGAATTTCTATTGCTGAACCTGTAAGATCTTTTTTGTCAAAACCATAAAGCTTTGCACTTTCACTTTGTGCATCTATTTCTTCAACATCATAAGAATTAGTTCCGTTTGAAGACCAGTGCCAGAGTTTTCCGTCATCACCGGCTTTTCTTGTATAAACGTCAATTTTGTCGGCTGCCATAAATGCACTGTAGAAACCAACACCAAACTGACCGATTAAATTAGAATCATTTTTTTTGTCAGCACTTAAGGCTTCAATAAATGCTTTTGTTCCAGAACGGGCGATTGTACCTAAATTATTATTAAGGTCATCTTCATTCATACCTATACCAGAATCCTGGACTGTAAGAATATTTTTTTTGTCATCAAATGTAATGTCAATTTTTGGATTAAAAACAATATCCTTATATTTGTCATCAGAAACTGTAAGGTACTTTAATTTATCCAGGGCATCTGAAGCATTTGAAACTATTTCGCGAAGGAAAATATCCTTGTTTGAATACATTGAATGAATAATTAATTTAAGAAGCTGATTTACTTCTGTCTGAAACTGATGTGTTGCCATATATTTTTTCCTTTTTATTTTATTAAAGTAACTTTAAAAATAATAAAAATCTTTATAAAGTGCAAATTTTTTATTTTATATAATTTTAACCTAAGGCTACGTCCAAAACCATCATCAATGCAAAACCTAAGGCAAATCCTAATGTACAAATATCTGTCTTGTCATCTCTTGTGCCTTCAGGAATATTGTGAAGCGTTACTGCAAAGACAAGCATCATTGTCCGCGAAATTTTATTTGAATGCAGTCCTTCAGGATTTTTTGAAGCGGCATGAAGATGCGGTGTAATTGTATCTAAAAGAAAAAGAAAAGCTATTCCTAAAACAAAACCAGTTAACGCTGGAATAAAAGCCAATTTTCCCATAGCAGACGACATATTCATTGCAGGTATAAGAAGCGACCAGACACTTGCGGCTACCATAACTCCAGCAGCAAAACCCATAAGAGAGCGCTGTAAAGTGTCGTTCATCTGTTTTTTCATAAGAAAGACACAGGCGGCTCCCAAAGCAGTTCCTAAAAAAGGTATAAGTAAACCAAAAAATATTGTCGTCATAGGTAGAAATTACTCTAAATTAAATGTATAGGCAAGTATTTGCAATTATGATATTTTTATCTTCAGTTTTTGGTGATTGAATGAAAAATAAAGACTATCTTATAACCGACAATCCTTTTAAAGCACTGTTTATATTTTTTTTACCACTGATGCTGGGAAATGTTTTTCAGCAGTTTTATAATTTAGTTGATTCTGCAATTTTAGGACGCTTTGTAAGTGAACAGGCTCTTGCGGCGGCTGGGGCATGTCTTGCTTTAACAAACGTTTTTATTTTTATTGCATCAGGCGGCGGAATTGGTGCTGCTGTAGTAATTGGAAATTATTTTGGTGCAAAAAATTACAAAAAAATGAAGACCGTTATTACAAGTGCCTACATAAGTTTTTTTATTTTAAGCATTATTTTAGGTGCCCTTGGCTTTATTTTAGGCCACAAATTTATGGAATGGCTTAAAACTCCAGAAGATACAATCGAACTTGCAGTTATTTACCTTCGAATTTATTTTTTAGGATTACCTTTTATTTTTCTCTACAATATTACAAGTTCCATGTACAATGCTTTGGGAAAATCAAAATTTCCACTTTTATTTTTAATCATTTCTTCACTTACAAATATCGGACTGGATATTCTCTTTGTTACAAAATACAGTTTTGGAATTAAAGGAGTAGCCTATGCAACTTTGATTGCCCAGGGACTTGCCTGCATACTTTCAATTATTGTTTTTATCATCGAAATAAAAAAAATGAATATAGGAAAAGCCCAAATTTTCAGCAGCATTGAATTAGGCAGAATTACAAAAATTGCTCTTCCTTCTATTTTACAACAGGCAACTATTTCAATAGGACTAATGCTTATTCAGTCTACAGTAAATTCATTTGGTTCAAATGCACTTGCAGGTTTTTCTGCAGGAGCAAGAATTGAAGCTATTGCAGGAACTATTATGGTATCCGGCGGAACGGCTTTATCAACTTTTGTAGCACAAAATCTAGGAGCCGGAAAATTACACAGAATACGGCAGGGATATTTTTGTGCAAATATAATTCAGATAATCTTTGCATTTTTATTTTTTATTACAATTAAAATATTCAATAAAGAAATTATCTATGCTTTTATAGGAAATGACTGCTCTCAAGATGCCTTTAACACCGCTTTTGCATTCCTTGACTATATGAGCATGGTACTTGTAATCATGGGCTTTAAACATACTGCAGACGGAGTTTTAAGAGGTCTTGGCAGAATGACAATGTTTACAGTTGCCAACATAATTAATATTGTAATCAGAGTAGCCTATGCAAAAATAATGGCACCTATAAGCGGAATAAGTGCAGTCTGGGTTTCAAACCCCATCGGCTGGATTGTAAGTTTAATCTTATGTTATTCAAGTTACCGTGTAGCAAGAAAACAGATGAACTTTTAATTGTGTT
>CAZALL010000050.1:0-10481 GCA_964485955.1 uncultured Treponema sp.
GAATCTGGGGCAATTTCACCACCACAACCTGGACAAACTAAATCCGATTCTTGTGACATAATAAAAATACTCCTCTTAAACCAATTAGGTTTATTGTTTTGAAATTTTACACCCAAGAGGTTCATTTTTCAAGTAAAAATATACCTTTTATGTAAATTTTGTTATAAATTTATACTTAAAATGTTATTAGATACTTTATTTTTTTCTTTTATGCTTATTTTATGAACCTAAAACAGATATTTGGAAATAACCTTCACTCATATAGAAAACTTCGTTCGCTTTCACAGGAGCAACTGGCAGAAAAATTAGACATTTCGGTAAAACATTTAAGCACACTTGAAACTGGTAAAGTTTTTGCTTCTGCTGAATTAATAGAAAAAATTGCTGATGAACTAAAAGTTTCTGTTTCTGCCCTTTTTTACACACCAGATGAAAAATCTTTTGATGAAAGTGATTTAGCAAAAATTGAAAAAATTTTGGAAGAAGAATCTCTAAAGTCAGTTACAACAATAAAAACTAGAATCAGGGAAGTTAAGAGTTTTACATAATAGAATAGAAACATTAAAACATTTTTTGTTTTTTCGTCAAAATTAAAACCCTTTGCCTTATAAGTAGATTTAAGTTATAATCAAACTTTAACTAAAAGATGTATAGTAGAGAAATGGTGACGGTTCCAGAAAAAATCATACAGAACCGCAAACCCGTATTTGGAACATTTAAAGGTCATCCTCATAACTTAGACATAAGGGAAGTTTTCTTGCCTTATGGTACTTTGCCACTTCCTACAGTCATTACAAATTTAAATATAAAAAGCCGCTTAACTTTTTCTTTTCAATTAGATGAATATATTGGTTTTATTGAAATATATGATGCAAAAATTATGGGTCGTGCAGAAGTCTGTTTTTGGAATGTAAATACAAAACAGTGTTTCTGCTACCATTCAATGATGGGTCCTAGAAAACGCTTTATTCCGCATAATTTAGATTACGGTCAGTTTTACTGCCACAAAAAATCACGCTATCTTAGAATTTGCTGGGACAGAAACCATCAGAAATTGTCTGTAATTTTTAACCTTAAGGGAAAATCATCTACTCCTACGGCAAATGCTGCTCTTATTGCTTGCTTGCCTTTAGAAAATCCTTCTGAAATAACATTTGTAAATCCTGCACCAACTTTAAGACGATGCGTTGCAAATTATTTTACTGCCCTAAATCTTCATGGGGCTGTTTCACTTTTTGCAAAAAATTCATCTGTAAAAACAATGCCGGACAGTAACGGAGCTTGTCTTTTTGATATTACGCGTTCTTATACAAAATTTCGTACTTCTGGTGAAATACTTTCAATTACAGGTTTAATAGAAGGAAAACTTTTTGTGGTAAGACTTTCAAACTGGTCTCAGGATGCGATTGACCGCGATACATATAATTCAAATGTTCTTTTTTATGACGGAAAAACAACACCGCTTCCTCCAGTTACTATAACTCATCCATATGGAATAAATAAAACGTGGATTATTCAGGATACAGAAAATATGGTAGATCTTACCTATACACCTTTAGCTGCTAATCCGCATACTATCAGTGCTTTAATCTTTCATACAAGATACAATATTTTATATGGAACTTTTGACGGTGCCCTTCTTACTAAAGATGGCGAAAAAATACAAGTACAAAAAATGCCTGGTCTGGCAAAAAAATACCTGTTACGCATGTAAAGGAGATATTTTTAATGGCAGAAAATGAAAAAAAAGGTTCACGTTCATTTGAACCTGGAACATTAGATCACACAAGAAGAAATATAGGTCAGATAGATCCTTTTGAAGCTCAGCATATGGCAAATGTTTTGGGGGGAGAAATTATACCGGAACGTTCAGTGCCTGTAGATCCTTCAACCCTTCCAAGAAGAAAAAATACAGTTGTTTCTTCTTCAATTAAGGCTACTGGAAAAAGTTCAGCAGATATTGCTGGCGACAGTGCAAAACTTACGGCAACTTCGCCAAATGCAAAACCTTCAGCCCCAGTGTCGCAGTTGCTTGAGAGTTCAAAAAAACATAAGACCGACGAAGATTTACCTGCTTTGACAAACCGTGACTGGAAACTTATGGATAAACTTATGATTTCTTCTGAGTATGCCATAAAACCAAACTACGGTATATTTAATTTTTTCTTTAAACTGAATGCAAAAAATAAGGAAAAGATTTCAAAAGATTTTGCGGAATATACAATAAAAAAGCATATTGAACATATGCAGAAGTTTATTGAAAACGTAAAGACTTTTATTTTAATTTCGCCAGATACCTATAAAGCCCGAATTGCAAATGACCCTGCCCTAAAATTTAAATTTTTAAGGACAGTAGGCAAATGGACAATGCGTGATATAAAACTTCTTGCAGTTGATGTTCAGGCAAAACCTGATAATATGACAGTTTCTATGCTGATTCCATTTGTAAAGGCTGTTTACCGTGAACTAATTACAATTTATTACATTGGCGAATCACAAATTTCTACTATTGTAAAAGAAATATATCAGGACTTGCTTACATACGCAGAAACTGACAAAAAAAAGGCTCAGATTATTGCAAAAGAAGTCATTACAGAATGGCTTTATGTATACAATCAGATTATTAAGGGAATGTATCCTCTTTTAATGAGAATGTGTTCTTCTGAATATGTAGAATTTCCAAGATTTTTTACAGCACAGATAAGTGAAATTCTTGCATTTTTGAACATTACAAAATTTGATTTGCTTTTACCTGAAAAAAAGAAAAAGTCTCAGGAACAGATAAAGGCAGAGCGTGAAGAAGCAATTAAAAAGGCTGAAGAACAGGCAAATATTCCAGGACGCAAGGACGAAATTGTAAATGCGGGTTTAAAGATTCTTGAACAGCTTTTCCCCGAAGCAGGATTTTCTCATCTTGAGCGCCATCCTGACATGTATCCTTATTTCCAACCGCTCTATAAATTTTCAGATGGTTTTAATATGTTAAGCCCAGAAAATGGACTTCAGGTAACTGTAGTTCTTTTACGTATTCTTGAAGATATTTTCCAGGGACTTAGAAATGCTAAATTTAATATTGAATCTGATGAAAAACTTTCGCAGTTTAATGACACTTTATCTTCTGCTTTAAATGACTGGACTGCTTACCGTGAAGAACTTTTTGAAAAGAAATACGGTGATTACTTAAGAACATTTGTAAATCAGACTTATTCACAGCGCGACTATCCAAAAAGTCAGTTTGGTAAAGAAGCACTTACAAATATGCTTTGGTATACAAAATATTTCTTTTTACCATATTTTGAATTTCAGCAGATTCTTTTAAAAAAGCCGGCAAATGATAGTAAATATAGGCCTCTTTTTAGTCGTACAGATTATCTTAGAAAAGTATTTACTGTATTAGGCAGAAGAATTGACGAAAATGCTGCTTCTAAAAAAACAGTTTTGGGTATGGTAAATCCATGGGACCGTTATGAATTTGACATTCCTAATGTTGTTTCAAAAAGATTGGATGTACTTTTAGGAGCAAAAAAACAGACTGATTCTGCTGCGACAAATGCAAACCTTGTAAAATATTCACTTTGTATTGTTGCTGTTCTGGACTGGTGGATAAATAATGCTGCAAGTCCTGCCTATGCATGTGATGCAATGAATATTTACCGCATTTCTGAAGAAGACGGTGCTCCTGAGTTTTCTGCACCAGAGCGTAATGACCAGAATCAGCTTTTTGCAGCCGCAGTAAAAAGAGCAGTTGCCGCAAGAACAAAGTAATTTTTTAATTCAATATAAATAAAAAAGGGCAGACTAGAATTGAAGTACACTTCACACTTCAATTCTAGTCTGCCCTTTTTTTATGCTTAGTTTTTTATAATTTATTTAGTATAGCGTACAAGACGGAATCCAACATCTGCAGCATATATGTCATATTCAAAATAATTACGGTACATAATGTTTGTATGGCATGTCTGCCATGCACCGCCACCACGGTTAACTTTTTTTATTCCCTGTGCAGGTCCCATTGGATTTGTTACAGAATCAGAAGTAAATGCCTGGTATGTGTCCCAGCAGTATTCTGCTACATTGCCAGTTGCATCGTAGATTCCCCATGCATTTGGAGCTGTAAGACCAATTTCGCAAACCTGTGGACTGCTTACGCTAACACAATAATGTTCGTTTGCAGAAATTTTATGTGTGTGGTTTGCAGTTGCTGCGTATTCCCATTCTGCTTCTGTTGGAAGGCGGAAACCATTAGCTTCTTCGTTAATCTTTACGTTAAGCCATGGAGTTTTATCAAAGTTTCCTCTAACATCGTCAAATTTGAAGTTATAGAAGTCAACTCCTTCTACTTCGTAAACTGGTGTGTAACCTGCAGCGATAGAAGCAACGTTACATGTTGCAATTGTCTGAATCCATGTAATGTAGAGTGCAGGGAAATCGCGACCTATAGAATAACATTTGTCTGCTACTCTAGCACAGTTGTAGTCATAGAGGTCAAGTAAATCACCCTGTGAAAATTCATATTTTGCGATGTAGTAGTCATTTGTAAGAGTTACCTGATGTTCTGTGTTGTCTTTATACCATCTGTCATCATCATTTGAACCCATTGTAAATGTTGCAGCTTTAACTAAAATAAATCCAGGTAAATAGTCTCTACATCTGTATGTTTTACCATAAGTTCCGTAAATACTTACTGGAGTTACAAGTGCATAAACTGGGCGGAATTCATTCTTTTTGATTTCATAAGGAATTGTCATGCAGTAAGGGAAAGCTTCTCCCTGGCTGCTAACATAGTTACATTCTTCATCGTTAACGTATTCGCCTTCATAAACTTTTGTTGTACCAAGATAAAGTTCAACTTTTGTTCCTGCCTGGTATTTTGCAAAAGCATCTGTAATTTTTGCATTTGTGCTAACTTTGTAAAGATTGTTTGTCTTATCAAAGTCATAGTTCATGTAAGTATTTCTACAGAGTGCAAAGAATTCTGTAATTGAATAAGCACCTACGTGGTTAGCACCTTTATCCCATACAAGATTAACATTAAAGTCATTAGTTTTTTCACCCATATCATAAGAAGCGGTTAATGCTTTCCATTCAAAGTTTGGGTTGTCAGAAGTTACTTCAAGGTACCATGTTTGGTCAGAGTCATCATAGTTTCCTCTTACAGCTGTAGACCAGTTGTTACCACCGTCAAATGTACCTGTAAAGTAAATAGTTCTTCCGTGGTAAGCCCATTCTTGTCTAGTAAGAACGTATCTGTTAGAAGGTTCTTTTAGTGTAGAAGAGTCAGAAGAAAATTCTACTGTGTGGTTAGAACCATTTTCCCATGTAAGATTAGAAAAGTTTGTAACTTTTTCGCCAAGGTCGTAAGAACCAGTTAATGCTTTCCATTCAAAACTGCTAGATGCTGTTACGTCTGCATACCAGCCGTTGTTGTAAGTACCGCGTACTGCACTTGTCCAGTTTTTACCTTCATCAAAGGTACCTGTAAAGTAAACTGCATAACCGTAACCTGGGTTAAGGTTAGAGTAAAGGCGGTAAGTTGTACTTGTGCTGTCAGAAGAAATTACTTCTGCTTCGTTTCTTGCATTTGAAATTGTAAGTGAGTTTTCTTCTTCAGCAAGGTTTGAATTACATGCTGTAAAAAGGACTGCTGTTGTGAGGGCAGCAATAAGGACTTTTGTAAAATTCTTTTTCATTTTTTAAACTCCTGTTTTTGTCTGAAAATTTATTTGGTAATTTTCATCAGTTTGTTAAATATAAGTTTTATATAGCAAATTATGTTAAAGTTTGCAAGTGTTTTCAATAAAAATCTTAAAATTTGCTTAAAAAAGTATTAAAAAGTCAAAAATGTTAAAAATTTTTAGAGATTTTGATATAAAAAAAGACCACGTATTTTTTCATACATGGTCTTTTATATTGAAAGAAATTATTTTTAAGAATATTTATTTTTTGCTAACAACAGTTTTATCTGAAGAAGATTTTTTTGTAGTTGTTTTAGCAGGAGCTTTTTTTGCAGCCGGCTTTTTAGCACTAGTAGTTGCTTTTTTAGCAGTTGATGCAGGCTTTTTTGTAGACGTTTTAACTGTAGTTTTAGTTGCACTCTTAGAACTACTTTTTTTAGCTGTACTAGAAGCAGTTTTCTTTGCAGTTGAAGCAACAGTCTTTTTTGCAGGTGCCTTTTTACTAGATGCAGTTTTTTCTGCGGAAGTTTTTGCAGCTGTTTTTTTAGCAGAAGTTGTTGATTTTTTTGCAGCAGAAGAAGATGTCTTTTTTACGGCAACAGTTTTTTCTGCAACTGTCTTTGACTGTGTTTTAGAAGATGAGCGTGGCTTTTTAGCAGTTTTTGTTTCTTTAACTTCTGTCTCTTTGTGGCCCATAGCTTCTTCATATTCAATAACGTCTGCAGGTGGGTTATTTACATCAGCTGAATCTGTAACATCAACTTTTTCTTCGTTAGGATTATAGTCTCTTACAGAAACCGATGTTACGATAATTGTTCTGTTTTTATATGCATAAAGAGTGTAAATAATTCCGGCTAATAAAATAAAAATACCCAAGAGTCTAACAATGCTTGCTTGATTAGTTCCGGCAATTATAAAAATAAGAACGGCAGCTATTGTAAATGCAATTCCTTCAATAATATTTTTCTTAACTGAAGAAGCAAGAAGTGAAATTCTGTATGCAATAAAAAACTGTTCTGCAGCAGAAACAAGAAGGTAAATACCGATTATTACTTCAAGTGCTGTAAGAGCTGCTGTAGGTAAAAAAAGTGCAAGAAAACCAATTACAATACCAATTGCTGAACGGATAATTACTGTAAGTTTAATCTGCTTGTCTAAAAGTGAAGAAACTTTAAGAATGTAATAGATGCCTTCAACAATTGCTACAAGACCTAAAAAACGTACAACTGTATTAGGAGCCAGTGCAATAATAAGTCCGATTACTGCAATAACAATTCCTAAGACAAAACCATTTGATTTAATAAAGCGTGAAACTTTACTATTTTCCATGTGAACCTCTCTGTGTATATGCTTTTTATAAAAGATGAATTAACATTTACTATAAATATATACTTTTTTTATAATTTATTGTAGTCATATTCATTTTTTAAGATGAATTTTTAAAAGCTTTTTTCTTGTAAAAATTTTAATTTTTTTTGACTTAATACTTGACACTTTATGCTCATTTTAGTTATTATCCTATTACGACTTTGGAGCGATGGCAGAGAGGCTGAATGCACCGGTCTTGAAAACCGGCATACTCTAACGGGTATCGGGGGTTCAAATCCCTCTCGCTCCGTCTTTACGGAACCTTTGGAGGTGTGGTAGAGCGGTAATACAACGGTTTGCTAAACCGTCGGTTCCGAAAGGGCCGGGCAGGTTCAACTCCTGTCGCCTCCGTACGAGAGCGAAAGTTCTCCAAGAAGACAATTGTTGAGACTGTAGCTCAGCTGGATTAGAGCATCACCCTGCGGAGGTGGGGGTCGCACGTTCGAATCGTGTCAGTCTCGTAAATAATTGAAATAGTGCCTCGAGTAACATCGAGGCTTTCTTGTTTATAAGAGTCCAGGGATGGATTCAGGTCCTTGCAGAAGAACGTTAGAAAACCCCGCCAGAGTCGGAAGACAGCAACGGTATCTAAAAGTTGTCGTGCCAGGGTCACCTGAGTCCTTCTCTGGATTTTTTATTTAATGTCAGTTGCTAAAAAAACTTTTTCCATTCTTTTTACAGTTTCAGCAATTTTTTCTTTTTTTACAGCAGAATAATTTATTACAAAAATTTTTTCGCTTTTAAAAACATTTTTGTTTTGACGTGAGTAGTAAAAGTCCTGTAAAAGAGCAATTCTTAATTTCTCCTTTTCAAGTTCTTTTTTAATAAGGGAAATAGATTTTTTTGTTTTTACAGTTAAAAGAAAATGCAAGCCGGCTTCTTGTTCATGAATCTGTGAAATTTTATGTAAGGGACTTTTTTGTAAAGCTGCAATTAAATCGTTTCTAAGCGAACGGTAATAGTTTTTCATTCGGATAATGTGTTTGGCGTAAAATCCTTTCTGCATAAAAAGAGCAAGCGTATATTGTTCAAGAGAAGAAACTGTAGTTGAATAAAAACCTAATTGTTCTTCAAAAATTTTTAAAAGTTTTTCTGGCAGAACCATGTAACTAATTCTAAATGACGGAGAAAGAGTTTTAGAAAAAGTATTCATGTAAATTACACAGTCATTTTTATCTGCACTCTGTAATGTTGAAAGAGGTTTTCCATTAAAGCGGAATTCACTGTCATAGTCATCTTCAATTATAAAACGCTCTTTAGATTTTTCTGCCCACTCTAAAAGTTCAAGCCGTCTTTTTACGGGCATTACAATCCCTGTAGGAAAGTGATGCGATGGTGAAATGTGAATTATTTTTGCACAGCTTTTTTTAAGTAAGTTTAAATCAAGTCCTTGAGAGTCAATTTTTATAGGTATGCAGGAGGCTCCGTTTAATTCAAATATTTTTTTTACTTTATGATAACCCGGGTCTTCTACTGCATAGGATTTTTTTCTTCCAAGCAACTGAACCAGCATTGAGCAGAGAGTTTCTGTTCCAGCACCTACAATAATTTGATGCGGACTTACATTCATGTTTCTAAATTCTTTTAAGTAAAGAGCAATCTGTTCCCTAAAAGCCCATACGCCTTTTACCTGTGTTCGCTCTAAAAGTTTTTCATCACAGGATTGTAAAACCTGACGGGTTAAGCGTGCCCATAAATTAAAGGGAAATTTTTCTACTGCAGTAGCATTACTTGTAAAATCAGTAAAATATTTTTTTTCTTCTATTTTGATAAAATTATTTTTTGAATTTAATTTTTTTTCTTCTGTAAAATGATTTTCTAATTTTATGTTGGTTACAAAGAAACCTTTTTTTTCTATGGAATAAATATATCCTTCGTCAATTAACTGAGCATATGCATTTTGAACTGTAATTACACTTATGCCTAAGTTTTGTGCAAGAGAACGTTTTGAAGGAAGTTTTTCATCTGCACAAAGTTCTCCTTCTAGAATTTGTTTTTTTATGTTTTTATAAAGATACTGACACAAGCCGCAGTTTTTGCGTTTACTAAAGTCAATTGTTATCATAAATCTGATATTATCAAAATTATTATAAAATGGGTATATGCTTAATACCAGAATTTTATTAACATTCAACAAAACATGACTTATGGAGGCTTTTATGGACAAAAGACTTTTAACAATTCAGGATGTTTCTTGTGTGGGACAGTGTTCTTTAACAGTTGCCCTTCCGCTTATTTCTGCCTGTGGAATTGAATGTGGCATTTTACCAAGTTCTGTTCTTTCTAATCATACAGCAAAAGGTTTTTCTGGCTGGACATTTGCTGACTTAACACAGGAGATGCCAAAAATTCTTGAAAGATGGAATAAAGAAAAAATTGATTTTGATGCATTTTATACAGGTTATGTAAGTAAGGCACAGATTCCATATATTCTTGATATTATGAAAAAAGCTGCTCGTCCTGGTGCTTTAAGAATTGTTGACCCTGCAATGGCCGACGGTGGAAAACTTTATGCAGGCTTTGACAGTGATTTTCCACAGGAAATGGCAAAACTTTGTAAAGGTGCAGATGTAATTCTTCCAAATATTACAGAAGCTTCTCTTCTTACTGGTGAAAAATATATTGAAAGTGGTTATGACAAAAATTACATTGAAACTTTGTGTAAAAAACTTTATGAACTTGGTGCAAAGAATGTTGTAATTACTGGAGTTAGTTTTGAAGAGACTAAACTTGGTTGTGTAATATTTGACGGAACAAATTACGATTATTATTTTACACAAAAACTTCCTGTTGCAATGCATGGTACTGGTGATGTATATGCTTCCGTTTTTGCAGGAAGTCTTATGCGTGGAAAGTCAATTAAGGATTCAGCTTCTCTTGCAGCAGATTTTGTTGTAGAATGCATTAAGAAAACTCTTGATGACAAAGATCACTGGTACGGAGTTAAATTTGAAAAAGCCATTCCTTATCTTGTTAAAAGACTTGGCGATTAAAGGATTTATTAGATAATGAAAAATACTTTGTTTTGTATTCCATTTTTTTTGACAGCACTTTTATTTACTTCATGTATAAGTTCAGATGGTGAAAGATATGCTAATCTTTCTGATAATCTTGTTTTTACAGTACTTGAAGGTTCAGTAAAAGTTGAGTCTGTGGATACAGAACAGGGTAAAAAATCAATTAAGGCTAAAAGAGAACTGGATGATTTTTCAAATATGAATTATTCAATAAAAAAGCCGGCACTTTATTTAATTAAAAATGATACAGCGACTTTTCAAATTGAAGGTAATCATATTTTAATGGTAAACATAACGAGTCTTGATGAAGCTTCAAAAATTGAAGTAACTTACAGGGGCGAAAGTAATGTCTATACAGTAAGAAAAACAGATGCTCTTGGTAAGACACTTAATTTTTCTAATTCATTTTAATTTCTATTCT
>CAZALL010000051.1:0-10473 GCA_964485955.1 uncultured Treponema sp.
TCTTCGTTAAATTTTACCTGGTTTGCTTCAACAGCGATTGGATGATATTCACCAATTTCTTCAATAGTTGTACCATCGCGAGGCTTTTTAACATCCTGAACTACGATACGGTAATCAGGGCGTGCTTTTGTACCAAACTTCTTAAGTCTGATTTTTACCACTTTATTCCTCCATAAGTCTTCTCGAACGGGAATAAGACCTAAAAAATTGCATAGTAATTCTCACTATAATATGAGAGAGTATAAATCTATATTAAATAAGGTTTTTAGTCAATTATAAAAGTTAGATTTTATCGATATTCGTTTATATTGCAAGGTCTTAAAAGCATCTCTGATAATTGTAATTTTTAGCGGCTCCCTTAAATCTTAAAATTTACCATAACAAAATTTTACGTCATTTTTTTTAAACTTAATTGACAAAAGAAAATATTCTCAATATTTTTAGGAAACTAAGTAATTTAAAAAGAGGATTATAAATTTGGATGATGAAGATTTTCCAGTAGGAAGAATTACAGGCTGTCTGTCAAACATGGTAAGGCGGCTTATAAATAAAACTTTTGCGGACTACCCTTACAGTGGAGCAGAAAACGGATGTATTTCCTTTATTGTAGGATTTACAGAACATAACCCTGATAAAGTTCTACTTCAAAAGGATCTTGAAAAAGAATTTAACTTCAGACCACCAACTGCTTCTGAGATGATAAAAAAACTTGAATATAAAGGGCTTTTAATTCGAAAAAACGTTGACGGAGACGGAAGAAAAAAGAGGCTTATACCTACGTCAAAAGCATTTGAATTAAATAAAAATATAGAAAAAAAACTTTCAGATATGGAACAAATTATCATTAAAGATATAGGTCCAGCTGAACTTATAAAATTCAAAAAAGTTTCAAAAAAGATGATTGATAATCTGCGCAATGCCGTAGAAAGATAATTAAAAATAAAGATTATACAGGAGAAAAAACAAAAAAATGGTAAAATCACTTTTAAAAAGCGTAAGGGAATATAAAAAAACTGCCATACTTACGCCAGTTTTTATTACGGGGGAAGTAATACTTGAATGTATTCTTCCATATTTAATGGCAAATTTAATTGATTCAATCACGGGCGAAAAAATGAGTCCAATTTTATTCTGCGGACTTGAACTTTTTATACTTGCACTTCTTTCGCTTTTCTGCGGAACTATGGCTGCCCGTACAGGTGCAACAGCTTCATGCGGATTTGCAAAAAACTTAAGACAGGATCTCTTCTATAAAGTACAAACATTTGCATTTTCCGACATAGACAAATTTTCTGTTTCATCGCTTGTAACACGCCTTACAACTGATGTTACCAACGTACAGAATGCCTTTCAGATGATAATAAGAATTGCTGTGCGTACTCCACTTATGCTGATTTTTTCTATAGTAATGAGCTTCAGCATAAACGTAAAAATGTCACTCATCTTCCTTGCAATAATTCCAGTTCTTGCAGCAGGACTTTTTGGAATAAACGCAATCGTTACTCCAATATTCAGAAAAATTTTTAAAAAGTACGATGCGATGAACAATTCTGTTGAAGAAGATTTAAATGCAATTCGTGTCGTAAAGTCATTTGTTCGTGAAGATTATGAAATCAAAAAATTTGGAAAGACCAGTGCCGAAGTATGCAAAGATTTTACACGTGCAGAAAAAATACTTGCCTGGAACAACCCTATAATGATGCTCTGTATTTACGCCGCAATTTTCTGCGTAAGTTTTTTTGGTGCAAAAATGATTATAAATACAGCTGGTTCAGAATTAACAACTGGAGAACTTTCTTCACTGATAAATTACGGAGTCCAAATTTTAGCCTCCCTCATGATGCTTTCATTTATTCTTGTAATGACCAGCATGGCAGAAGAAAGTGCAAACCGTATTGCAGAAGTCTTAGACCACACACCTTCACTCTCTTCACCGAAAAACGGCTGTACAAAAGTTGAAAATGGAGAGATTGTCTTTAAGGACGTAAGTTTTAAATACAAAAAAGAAAGCCAAAAATTTGCACTTGAAAACGTAAATTTAAAAATTCCATCTGGTTCAACTTTAGGAATAATCGGCGGGACTGGTTCTTCAAAAACAACATTAATTCAGCTTATTTCAAGACTCTACGACGTTACAGAAGGATGCGTCAGTGTAGGCGGAAAAGATGTCCGTGAATACGACCTTGAATCTTTAAGAAATGAAGTTGCAGTTGTTCTTCAAAAAAACATACTATTTTCAGGAACTATTAAAGAAAACCTTCGCTGGGGAAACAAAAATGCAAGCGATGAAGAACTTGTACGTGTATGTAAACTTTCCCAGGCAGATGAATTTATTCAGGGCTTTCCAAAAAAATATGACACTTATATAGAAGCAGGCGGAACAAACGTTTCGGGCGGACAAAAACAGCGACTGTGTATTGCAAGAGCTCTCTTAAAAAAGCCTAAGGTTTTAATATTGGACGATTCAACTTCGGCAGTAGACACAAAAACTGATGCATTAATACGTAAAGCATTCCGCGAAGAAATTCCTGACACAACAAAAATTATCATTGCCCAGCGTATTTCTTCCGTTGAGGATGCAGACAAAATAATCGTTCTTGACGACGGAAAAATTGCAGAAGAAGGAACCCATGCACAACTTATTGCAAAGGGCGGAATTTACAGCGAAATTTACCAGACTCAGACAAAAAACGCTGACTAATTTTAAGGAAGACAAATATGGAAAAAAATAAGATAAAAAAATCAGCAGGTAAAAAAGGAAGTCTTGGACGCCTTATAAAA
This sequence comes from uncultured Treponema sp., assembly GCA_964485955.1. GTDB lineage: Bacteria > Spirochaetota > Spirochaetia > Treponematales > Treponemataceae > Treponema_D. The sequence continues at coordinate 2,782 of CAZALL010000051.1, forward strand.
TACCTGTTTAAAAAATATACATTTGCATTGATTGTAGTAATAATCTGCATTATCGCAAGTGCTCTTGCCAGCACCGTTGCAACTGTAATCATGCAGCGGTTAATTGATGAATGCATTATACCTGGAATTACAGGCGGTCTTGATTCCGTATGGAAAAACATGATCGGAATTCTTGGAACCATGGCAATGATTTACATTGTGGGTCTTATATGTACTTTTGCCTACCCAAGAATCATGGCTGTAGTAACACAGGGAACACTCCGCCACCTTCGAGATGACATGTTCAATAAAATGCAGACTCTCCCGATTAAATATTTTGATACAACATCGCACGGTGACATAATGAGTACCTATACAAACGATACTGATGCGATTCGAATGTTAATAGGTCAGAGCATTCCTTCAATAATACAAGGAAGTCTTACCATAATTTCAATGTTTGTAATGATGCTCAGGTTTAGTATTCCACTCACTCTTGTAGTATGCATCTTTATTTTTCTTATGACACTTATTACAAAAAAATTTGGCGGAAACAGTGCACGCTTTATGGTAGGTCAGCAGAAATCCCTTGCAAAAGAAGAAGGCTACATAGAAGAAATGCTTCAGGGATTAAAAGTTGTAAAAGTATTCTGCCATGAAGAAGAAAGCAAGAAAAATTTTAATGAATTAAATGAACAGCTTTTTTCAGACAGTCAGAAAGCAAACCGCTACGGAAACGAAACAGGTCCAATTCTTGGTAACGTTGGAAACATAATGTACGTAATGGTTGCAATCACAGGAGCACTTCTTTATTTTATAAAAGCACCAAACCTTACTGTCACAGGAATAAGTCTTCTGTCAACAGGAATTATTATTTCATTTTTAAGCATGAGCCGCCAGGTTTCTCAAACTGTAAACCAACTTTCTATGCAGGTTGGAACAATTGCAATGGCAGGTGCTGGAGCAAGCCGCGTATTTGAACTTTTAGATCAGGAAAGCGAAACTGACAACGGTTACGTAAAACTTGTAAATGCAAAAATTAATGAAAAGGGAGAAATTGAAGAATCTCAAAAAATCACAGGGCTTTGGGCATGGAAACATCCGCATAGTGCTGACGGAACGATTACTTACACAAAATTAACCGGTGATGTAGTTTTAGATCACGTTGACTTTGGCTATGTACCAGAAAAAACAGTTTTGCACGACATAACAATTCACGCAAAGCCAGGCCAGAAAATTGCTTTTGTTGGAGCAACAGGTGCCGGAAAAACTACAATCACAAATTTGATAAACCGCTTTTATGACATTCAGGATGGAAAAATCCGCTACGATAATATCAACATAAACAAAATTCACAAATCTGATCTTAGACGCTCACTAGGAATAGTTTTGCAGGATGTAAATCTTTTTACAGGAACTGTAATGGACAACATCCGCTATGGACGCCTTGATGCTACAGATGAAGAATGCATTGCAGCCGCAAAACTTGCCAACGCCGACAGTTTTATTTCCCGCTTACCGGAAGGATACAACACAATGCTCACTGGTAACGGAGCAAACCTTTCTCAGGGACAAAGACAACTTCTTTCAATTGCACGAGCTGCAGTCGCAAATCCGCCGGTAATGATTTTGGACGAAGCAACATCTTCAATCGATACCAGAACAGAAGCCATAGTTCAAGCTGGAATGGATAATCTTATGAAAGGTCGTACAGTTTTTGTAATTGCCCACCGTCTTTCTACAGTACGCAACTCTGACGAAATAATTGTTCTAGATCACGGCCGCATAATAGAATCAGGAAGCCACCAGGAACTGATTGACAAAAAAGGTTCTTATTATCAGTTGTACACTGGAGCATTTGAACTAGAATAAGATTTTAGTTTAAGATTTATAGAAATCAAGAATGTAAGAAAAAGTTACCCTGAAATAAATTCAGGGTGACAATTCATAGAAACATACAGACTTTGACTGCCAGAAACTAATACGCAGTAATTACATAACTGGCAGATTTTGATGCACCTAAGATATCCTGTACATTAACTGTCAAAGTATTTCTTCCGCTAGTAAAATGCAGCTGTCCCAAAAGCATTTTTTTTGAATCCGGATACAGTCTTTCAATTGGATAAAGCGTATTGCCCCGTACACAAAGACGACCGTCATCTGAAGTAATTACATCGTAAGAAATTGTTTCTACAGCAGCTCCGTTTATTGCAATTGTTGTTTTATACGGAACTGCAATGCTTTGCCTTGAGCGGTAAACTGAATAAAAACCAGACTTAAGATTTTTTACCTGCGATAGATTATAAGACTTTCCGTCACGATCAACTGCTGTAATTTCGCCAACAATTAAAGTCAGTTCTCTTCCTACACGAGGCATAAGAACACGCGGATTTATTGCATTTTTATTTTTAAAATCAAGTATCTGAAACTCAAGACAACTCACACCTTCCTGCCAGCCAGAATTACCGCTTTCTGCAATAGGTTCTGCTAATTCAATACTATTTTTTTCATAAATACTGCTTTCAATAGTTTCTGCATCAAGATTTCCATAAACAGTTGCAATTTCATCATGAACAATAACAACAGCATTGCCTAAAGGAGATTCAAACCAGCCAAAATCTTCACCATGTTCGCGCACAATAGTTGTAATAGTTCCTTTATCAGCCGCCTTTACAGGAGACGATTCCTTAAATACAAGAGAAGTTTCCATCACGCTTCCGCTTAACTGACCAAAGTAAGAAAAAAATGTATCAGATTCAATCTGCTTTTGAGGCCAATCAAATGCAAATGCATTTAATGAAAAACAAAAAAATATACCCAATAAAAAATTAAATTTTATTTTTTTTACACAATTTTTTTTCATAAAATCATCCTACTTTTTTGCAAGTGTAACTTTTGAAATTTTATTATCACGACCAATATAAAGATCACTTTCTCTTACTTGAATAAAAGAAGAATCTGCTTCATAAGAAAATTCAAATGCCTTTGAATCAAAAGGCTCTATTGCACTGACAGTATATTTATTTTCTTTTCGGCTTAAAACAAGCACTATGCCGTCTAAAGAAGATTCTTCAAGCTGAATTATTTTTCCGGCAAATGGAATATGAGAAGACTTTTTTTTGTTAACATCAACTATACCAAGTCCTCCCTTAAATCCAAAATAAACTCTCTTATCATCATTAGAAAACTTTACAAGCATCTGTTCACTTGTACTAGTATTTAAATATTCATGATATAAAATTTTTGAACGTCCATCCTGATTTTTTGAAATTACAAAACGCTGTCTTTCCTGACCGCTTACAGAAGCAACTAAATCACCCTTTTGAGAAATTCCTACTCCTAAAACAGCAGGATATTTACTTCCGCCCGGTGCATATTTTTGTTCAACATTTCCATTAGGTTTAAATGTAATTACAGTTCCGTCAGCATAACCTGCAGCACATCCGCCTTCTGTAGAAGAAAATGCCGTTATTGGAGCATAGTATTCATAACACCACAAGCGTTTTCCACCAGAATCGCATCTTACAAAAGAAGTTCCATGAGGTAAAAAAACATAAATACGTCCCTGTGAAAAAAACGGATAACCGTATTCATTAATCACTCCTGCATCAAGTCCCGAAGCATTATAAAATTTCACCTGTGAAGAATTTGCATTATATGCTGCATAATATTTTTCAGAAATTGTAACCTTCCATGGAAAAGTAAGTGTGTTTACAATTCTTCCATCTGGAGTAAAATAACCTGCCGTCTGACTAAGTTTAAAAGGAATCAAAGTATCATCTTCCTTAATTGGTTTTAGTCGTGAAATATCTTCTGTCCATTGCGGAATAAAATGAATTTCTTTTGTTCCCGGTCTAAGCGAAATAAAAATATATACAATACAAATTGCAAGAGTTACCGGAATAATTACTTTAAGGCTCTTTGTTTTCATAATGTGCCATTTTAATATATGTGTTTTTTATAGTCAATTAAGATTGATTACTTGTCATAGAGTGCAAAAATCTTAAACACTTTAATAAAGAAAGTGCACCCCTAAAATAAAAAACCTCCACGACCACCCGGCCGCAGAGGACGATTAGGTTACAAACATAATCGATTTTCAAATGGAAACCCTAAGTTAAAAATTTCTGTCTTAAAGATTATTCTTCATCCTGAAGTGCAAGGTAGCCTTCTTCGCCTGTGCGAACTTTAACTACATTGTCTACTTCGTAAACAAAAATTTTACCATCTCCGTAGTGACCTGTATAAAGTGCCTTCTTTGCAGCAGTTATTACAGATTCTACAGGAACTTTTGATACAACTATTTCTACCTTAATCTTTGGAAGAAGTGTTATATCAAGTTTTGCACCACGATAATATTCAGTTGCACCCTTCTGCATTCCACAGCCCATTACGTTTACAACTGTCATACCAGTAACACCTATTTCATTCATTGCCTTTTTAAGAGCATCGAACTTTGTCTGCCTTGTTACAATTACAACTTTGTTAAACTTAGCATCACTGTGTTCACTGCTTATTTTTGTAACAGGAATTGCCTGTGATGAAGGAATTGAAATACCATTTTCCTTAGCTTCTTCAACTTCTTCTGAAGTATAAGTTGTAACAAATCCTGCATAACCTGTATCAAGACCATGTTCAAGTTTATCAAGACCAACAATTTCTTCTTCTGCAGAAACACGAAGTCCAAAAATCTTTTTGATTATAAGGAATGTAATTGTAACTGTTACTGCCGTCCACGCTGCTGTAGAAAACATTCCCAATAACTGAATTCCTAAACACTTAAAACCGCCACCGTAAAAAAGACCAGCACCAGAAATCTGGTTTGCTCCTCCTGCAATAGCACGAGCAAAAGCTGGAGCACTTGGAGTTGCAAAAAGACCTACTGCAATTGTTCCCCAGATACCGTTAAAACAGTGAACTGCAACTGCACCTACAGGGTCATCAACATGAAGTTTGTTATCAAGGAACCATACTCCAAATACAACTAAAAGACCTGCAACAATACCAATAATCGTAGCACCCAATGCATCTGTTACATCACAGGAAGCTGTTATTGCTACAAGACCTGCAAGTGAAGCGTTTAAACACATTGAAACATCAGGCTTGCCGTATTTAATCCATGTAAAAATCATACATGTAACAGTTGCAACTGCAGGAGCTATTGTTGTAGTAACAAAGATTGAACCTAATTCAGAAACACTTGTTGCTGCAGCACCGTTAAATCCATACCAGCCCAACCAGAGAATAAATACACCAAGAGCACCAAGGGGAATGCTATGTCCAGGGAAAGCATGAACACTAGTTACCTTACCGTTTTTATCACGACCAAATTTTCCAAGACGGGGACCTACCATTGCAGCACCAATCAATGCACAAATTCCTCCGACCATATGAATACAGTTAGAACCTGCAAAATCATGGAAACCTATCTGACTAAGCCAGCCACCACCCCAAGTCCAATGTGCTTCAACTGGATAAATTACTGCAGAAATAACAGCAGAATAAACACAATATGAAAGAAATTTAGTTCTTTCTGCCATTGCTCCAGAAACAATTGTTGCAGCCGTTGCACAGAATACAAGATTAAAGATAAAGTTTGACCAATCAAAGTTTGCATAATCTGTAAAGACCTGCCAGTTTGGTTTTCCTATAATTCCAAAAAAGGTATTTTCACCAAGAAAAAGTCCAAAACCAATAAGTACGAAAACCACTGTACCAATACAAAAGTCCATAAGATTTTTCATGATGATATTACCAGTGTTTTTTGCACGAGTAAAACCAGTTTCTACCATGGCAAAGCCAGCCTGCATCCAGAATACTAAAGCCGCACCAATAAGGAACCATACGCCCCATAATTCGCCATGAACAGAATTAACTGCCTGCATTAATTCTTCCATAAAATGCCTCCATTTTTTGCATTAAACTTTTTCTCCGAAAAAAAAAGGCAATGAAATCTTCACACTGCTGATACTTTTATCAGTCAAATGCGAAGACCCCATTGCCTTCAATTTTAATTTTAAATTTCTGTCTTTAGGCTAAATCCTAGATTACTCCAAAAAGAAGTTTTTCATATGACGGGAACGGCCAGTACTTTTCTGCAGTTACAACTTCAGCTTCATCAACAAGGGCTCTTAGAGCTGCCATGTCAGGAATTAAAGTATCACGTACATAATTTGCCTTGTCTGTTACATCATTAAGTGAAGTAAGTTTTGCTTCTGATTTTGCAAGAGTTTCATTTGCACTGTCAATTCCATCTTCCAGATTTGACAGTTTAGAAAGTACTCTTGTTTCGTAAGAAGCAGAAACACCTACAGCCTTCTTCTTTGCAAGAGTTTCAGCGAGTTCACCTGTATATTTTTCTACAGCAGGTAAAATCTGTTTACTTACCATGTCTACCATTGTCAAAGCCTCAATATTTACTGTTTTATAGTAATTTTCCATGAGGATTTCATAACGTGCCTTTATTTCTTTTTCTGTAAAGACCTTATGTTCTGTAAGCATCTTGATGTTCTTTGGTTCAAGAAGATGTGGCAGAGCATCTGGTGTTGTTCTTAAATTTAAGAGTCCACGTTTTTCAGCTTCTTTTACCCATGACTCATCATATCCATTTCCGTTAAAGATAATTCTTTTGTGATCCTTAATTGTTTTTACAATAAGATCATGTAAATCATTATCAAAGTTTTTTGAACCTTCAAGCTGGTCTGCAAAATCTTTAAGAACATCAGCAACTGCAGAATTAAGCATAATATTACAATCTGAAGTACTGTTTGAAGATCCAAGTGAACGGAACTCAAATTTATTTCCTGTAAATGCAAATGGTGAAGTTCTGTTACGGTCTGTTGTATCACGATTAAACTTTGGAAGAACAGTTACACCAAGTTTCATTACCTTCTTTTCAATACCGTCATAAGGCTTGTCACTTTCAAGTGCATCAAGAATTCCTGTAAGTTCATCACCAAGGAAAATTGAAATAATAGCTGGAGGTGCCTCGTTTGCTCCAAGACGATGATCGTTTCCGGCAGTTGCAACAGAAAGACGCAGCAGGTCCTGGTATTCATCAACCGCACGAATTGTTGCCATCAAAAACAAAAGGAACTGTGCATTCTGGTAAGGAGTATCTCCTGGAGAAAGAAGATTCTTTCCAGTATTTGTAGCCATTGACCAGTTATTGTGCTTACCGCTTCCGTTTACACCGGCAAAAGGTTTTTCATGAAGAAGACATACAAGTCCATGCTTAAGAGCAACCTTCTGCATAATTTCCATAGTAATCTGGTTATGGTCAGTTGCAATATTTGTTGTAGAAAAAATTGGTGCAAGTTCATGCTGAGCCGGAGCTACTTCGTTATGTTCAGTCTTAGCAAGAATTCCAAGTTTCCACAATTCCCTGTTTAAGTCTTCCATAAATGATTCTACTCTTGGCTTAATTACACCAAAATAGTGATCATCCATTTCCTGTCCCTTAGGAGCCTTTGCACCAAAAAGTGTTCTGCCTGTAAAAATAAGGTCAGGTCTTTTATTAAACATTTCACGGTCTACAAGAAAATATTCCTGTTCAGGACCAACTGAAGTTTTTACACATTTTACGTCTTCATTTCCAAAGAGCTTTAAGATTCGCATTGCCTGCTTGTTGATTGCTTCCATGGAACGAAGTAAAGGTGTCTTACGGTCAAGAGCTTCTCCACCGTATGAACAAAATGCTGTTGGAATACAGAG
>CAZALL010000052.1:0-10224 GCA_964485955.1 uncultured Treponema sp.
TAGAGGGTTAAATGAATGGAAAAATGAACGCGGATATTTAAGAGATACCTGTCTGACAGCCCAGGATTCTATGAAGCAAGTCTTAAATAAATTTTGCATAGATTATGTGCACTAAAATAAATTACACTTGTTTATTTTCCATACTGTTATAAGTTCATTTTTTTTGATAGAATAAGGGTTATGTTTAACAGTATTTCGGGTATTATTACTGAAAAAAAATCACAGCATGTTTATATAGAAAATAATGGAATTGAATGGGATATTTTAGTGCCAGATTCTGCATTGGAAAAATTACCGACTGTAGGTCAAAAGGGTAAATTATATACCTATCTTCAGCATACAGATGTTCTTATGGTTTTATACGGATTTTACAGTGCCAGTGACCGTATGCTTTTTCTGGATCTTTTAAAGGTAGACGGTATTGGTCCTAAAGGTGCTCTTAAAATTATGAGTAGTGTTTCAAGTCAGAAGTTAATTGATGTTTTAGACAGCGGGGATCTTTCAATGCTTGAAAAAATTCCTGGTGTTGGAAAAAAAACAGCGGGTAAAATGCTTTTGCAGCTTAAGGGAAAACTTTCTCTTAGTGAAACAGAAGAAAAACTTGTTGTAAAAAAGGACAGTCGCTATTCTGCCGTAATATTGGGCTTAGCAGATATGGGCTATGATAAAAAATCAGTTGAATCTAAAGTTTATGAAATTGCAGGTGAACTTGAAAAAGATGAATCATTTGCAAAACTTTCCGACAGTGAAAAAGAAGATACTGTTTTCCGAAAAGCCCTTGTAAATATGGCAGGCTAAAATGAAAAGTGTTAATTCAAAAAGCAGATATAAAAATAAAGATTCTCTTGAAGATGAAATGAATATAGTTTCTCAGCTTGCAAATCAGGCTTCTCAGAATGTTTCTCTAGAAAATGAAGATTTTTCTCTAACTCGTATTGTTCGTGCTGAAACTTTAACGCAGGATGATGCCGGCGAAAATAATCTTCGTCCTAAAATGTTAAGTGAGTTTTTGGGACAGGAAGATATAAAATCAAATTTGAGCGTATTTATTGACGCTGCCCGTAAAAGACAGGAAGCCTTAGATCATCTTTTTTTAATAGGACCGCCTGGTCTTGGAAAGACAACCTTAGCTCAGATTACTGCAAACGAACTTGGAGCAGATTTTAAGGTTACCAGTGCACCAGCTTTGGATAAGCCAAAAGATTTAGCTGGCATTCTTTCAACAATTACTCCACGTACTGTTTTTTTTATTGATGAAATTCATCGTTTAAAACCTGCTATTGAAGAAATGCTTTATATTGCAATGGAAGATTATGAACTTGACTGGGTAATTGGTCAGGGGGCAGCTGCAAGAACTGTTCGTATTCCTATTCCTCATTTTACGCTTGTAGGGGCTACTACAAAGGCAGGTATGGTAAGTTCTCCGCTTATAAGCCGTTTTGGAATTATTCAGCGTTTTAATTTTTATACTCAGAATGAACTTGCATCTATTATTCATCGTTCAAGTGCAATTTTAAATGTAAAAGTTGAAGAAGATGCAGCTCTGCTTATGGCTGCCTGTTGTCGTGGTACTCCGCGTGTTGCAAACAGGGTTCTAAGGCGAATGCGGGATTTTGCCCAGGTTAAGGGAAGTAAGACTATTACTCTTGAAATTGTAAATGAAGGTCTAAAGCGTCTTGAAATAGATAGCCTTGGTCTTGAAAAGTATGACAGGGAAATTTTACTTTCTATTATAAATAATTTTGGCGGTGGTCCGGTTGGAGCTGATACTCTTGCAATTTCTATTGGAGAATCAATGGATACTCTCGAAGACTACTATGAGCCGTATTTAATTCAGTGCGGACTTATTCAGCGTACACCAAGGGGAAGGGTTGTAACAGATAAAGCTTATGAACATTTAGGATTAAAAGCAAATAGAGGAAATAATGAAAACCAGCGACTTTTATTTTGATTTACCGGAAGAGTTAATTGCACAAAAACCAAGCGGTGTGCGTGGTGAAGATAAACTTATGTTTCTTAATAAAACAAATGGTCAGGTAAGCCATTACATGATGAATGATTTGCCGGATCTTATAGAAAAAGGAACATTGATGGTTTTTAACAATAGTAAGGTTAGAAGAAGCCGTTGTTATGGAAATAAGATTGACACTGGTCGTGAACAGGAATTTATGTTTTTAAACCAGATGAATAACGAAGGCACAATCTGGAACACAATGGTTAAAGGTGCAAAAAAAGTTAAACCTGGTAATATATATAAATTTGCAGATGGTAATTCTACAGGAACTATTATTGAAAACGAAAAAGATGAAGGTACAGAATTTCGCACAATAGAATTTCCATTTTCCATAACAGAAGAATGGTTTGAAAAAAACGGTCATATTCCGCTTCCTCCATATATCCGCCGTGAAGATACAGAAAAAGATGCAGAACGCTATCAGACTGTATATGCAAAAGAAACTGGCAGTGCAGCATGTCCTACGGCAGGACTTCATTTTACTCAGAATATGCTTGAACGGTTAAAAAACAAGGGCATAGAACTTGAATGGCTGACACTTCATGTTGGTTTGGGAACTTTTCTTCCGGTAAGGGCAGAAAATATTGAAGATCATAAAATGCATGAAGAAGTTTATACAATTCCTTTTGATGTTGCACAAAAAATTAATGCGGCAAAGAGGGAAGGCAGACCTGTTCTTGCAGTAGGGACAACCAGTGTCCGCACTCTTGAAAGTGCAGCTGATGAAAATGGATTTGTAAAAGGTGGTTCTGGAAGTACACATATTTTTATGTACCCGGGCTATAAATTTAAAACTGTTGATCAGATGTTCACAAACTTTCACACTCCTGAGTCAACATTGATTATGCTGGTAAGTGCATTTGCTGGAAAAGACAATATTATGAATGCTTATAAAAAAGCTGTCGAAAATAAATATCGTTTCTTTTCTTATGGCGATGCTATGCTTATAAAACCTTAGCTTAAAGCCTCCAGAGATGTATGCATCAGATTGTAAAATAAATCTTTGAGCATATTATCTTCTGGAGTAAGATTTACGCTTCTTTCAAAAGTACTTACTGTTTCCTGTAAGATTCCGTTAATTCTCTCTTCACTAAAAGGAAGCCTTGATCCGATTAAATTGTTTTCAAGTTCTTTTGAACGAAAGTTGTATTTTCCACAGAAGGCAATTCTTATGTCTCCCAGCATGTCTTTTTGTGCATCTGCTAAAAAAGTAAAACTATTTGAATATTCATTTATTGTACAATCAGGGCCTGTTCTTTTAAAAACTTCGACCTCCCAGTCATCAATTGGAATCCTGATTTTTGTAAGTACATAACCTTCTGGAGCCTGGTTAAATTTACTCATTTGAATGTATTTTGTTTCTGAAGGATTTTTAAATTCAAGGCGGGCATCTAGTGCAAGTAGTGGTGCAAAAAGTGTAAGTTTATGTCCTTTGGCACAAATGTTTCCGCCCAAAGTTGCAACATTTCTTATGGCTGGAGTTCCTATTGAACAAAGTGCATCAAACAAAACAGAAGGCATATTGTTCTTTCCCAGAGAAATCATTTGCGAAAGAGTTACTGCTGAACCAAAGTCAATGTATCTTTCTCGTTTTTCAATCAAAGACAGTTCAGGTATGTTTTTTACTGTAACAAATTTTTCGCCTATATTTTTATCTCTTGTGCAGGCTCCTCTAACTTCAAGACCTGCAATAGAGTTTAAGTGATAGAGAATGTCTGCAAGGTTTTTTGCAACAAATATTGTCTTTGAATTACTTTCTGCCATTTTTTACCTTTCCTTCGCGTGCATGTTTTGCCGCAACTGCATAAAGTATTCCGTTTGCAAGAGTATCTCTGTCTGTACAGCAGAAATTATATTTGTTTATATGAAAGTAAAGCTGTTCTTTTGTGGGTCGGTAGTAAGTTGTTAATACTTCATAGGCAGTGAAAATTTTTCCGGCATTACAGTATCCGCAGAGATGTATACCTGCCTGATCAAATCCTTTGCTTATATCATTGTAGATTGGCCAGTTTTGAAATTGTTCTAAAGTAATAATCTGATTGTCGCGGATTATGCCTGCAGGAATTGTACACGAAGGAACTGGATGACCATTTAATAAGACTGTACAGTTTCCGCAGTAGCCTTTTGTGCAGCCACATTTTACAGAAAGAATTTTGTTCCGCCTTAAAACACAAAGCAGACTTTCACTTGGATCAGCATCAAGTATTGTTTTTTTTTCATTAAGGTCAACGGAGATTTTCATTACATTACTCCTTTTATATTTTCTTCTTTAAGTTCATTTAAATTTTCAGTTTCATTGTCTATTTTTATTTTTTCTTCATTATTTTCCGTTAAATCTATTTTTTTTATTACATTAACAGCAGAAGTTTTTGAAGTCATTAATTTGTATAGAGAATCATTTTTAAGCGGAAGATAATTTGCACTGTTTCCTATTGCCTGTGACAAAGCCTGAGTGTAGGCTGCAGGAAGAGTTTTATATACAAGCTGGCTTATCTGTGCTGCAGGAGAAGATGACTGAATAAAAAAAACGTGAATGTTGTCTGTATTAATTGCTTCATCTTTTCTTAGTGAATTAAGTACAAGCTGCATCTTTAATTTAATGGCACTTTCTGCTTCACGGGCATTTATAATTTCTCCTCCATTAACAACAAACCAAATGCCTTTTATTTTTTCCTTAAAAGAAGTGTAATCCATTTCAATTTCTACAGCACATGTTGCAAATGAAGTTCTTAAAAAAGGAAAACCTGTAAAAGTTTCTTCATTCCATAATTTTTTTTGTGAAGGACTTACATATTTTTTTACAGTAATTGGATATTTTTTTGAATTTGAATTTTTAATACTTTCGCAGCATTTTATTAAGAGTGAAGTGATAATGCTTAAATTTGAATTGTTTGGAATTGAAAATGCATCTTCATCATTTAACAGGGCATTGCTTATTTTAATTTGAGATGCACTTAAGCCTAATATTTTGTTTGCAATACTTTTCCATGTATCTTCTACAGCAGGACTTACAGGAAATGAATGAATTACAAGTGATTTTTCGTTTTCCATGGTAACTTCAAGAAAAATATTTTTACTGTCAATTTTTGTTCCAAGAAATCCAAGACCTTCAAATGCACATGCAAATCCAATTCCTCTTGCAGAAGGAATAAGAGGTGAGTAGCGTTTTGCCGGAGAGGCAGATAATTTTTGTAACTGTGAACAAAGATTGTAACTTGAATATTTTCTGTTAAACGAAGATTGTTTTTCCAGAGTGTCAAAAATAAGATCTGTTTTTTCAAATGTAAATTTAAATGGCAGATTTAAATCTTTGGAATTTCTGATGACATTTATTTTTTTTAGTTCAAGACTTGTAAAACCACTTGCCGAAGCAAGAGAGTTTAATTGATTTTCAACAGCAAAAAAGGCTGCAGCATCTAACTGAGAAAAATCAATTGCAGAAGGAGGATTTGGAGAAGAATATGCGTTTGCACTTATAATACGGTTTTCAACATTATAAACTCCACAGCTGGCTATTATAAGGCGGTTTAAAATTTCTTCTGTAAGCGGATTAAAAGCACCTGTGTCAAGGTCTATCATTACTTGCATTATTTTTAACTGTCCGTCTTTATCCATGCCTGTTTTGTGAACGATAGTTACAGGTCTTGTGTTTTCAATAAAGTTTTCTTCTTCCTGTCTTGAAAGAACAACTTTTACAGGTCTAGAGCATTTTTTTGATGCAACAGCAGCTTGAGCTGCAATTCTTGCGTCACACCACAAACTGTTTGACAGACTTTCAAAACTTATTGTTTTTTTTATTAAAATTTGATCTTCATCAAGTTTAAGAGCCTTAGAGACTACCTGTCTTACTTTTTTAGGCCAGTTTGACGGAGTGTAGACTGTAAGTCCGTCATTTTTATAATCGCAGATAGCTCCACAGCATTCGTTATATGATGTTGTTTTTAAGGAATAATTATAGCTACCTTCAACAACGTAATCACATTTTTCAAAAATTGATTCTATTTTTTTTTGAGATGCTTTTGTTTTTCCTAAATCTTTTCCAAATTCAAAATGTTTTTCAAGAATTTTTTTTGAATGAAAATCTCTTTTTGCATCCGTATTAAATTCATAAATTTTTGTATCATCTGAATTTTCTACAGGCTTTTTTTCTTTTTCATCTTCTGAATCAAATACAATTTCAATGTCAGCCATTAATTCATTAAGTTTTCTTTCATCTGGTCCTGCAATTAAGGCAAGAACTTCTCCTGGATAAGAAATGTTTCCTTCGCTAAAAACAGGAAATTCAATGTCATCAAGATGAATTATGTTTTCACCAGGAACATCATGGGCTGTACAAAGAAAATAACCTTCTGGCAGGCGAGGGTGACTGATTGAAGTAATCCTGCCTTTTTTACCGGGGCTTCTTACTAAAAGACCATAAAGCATATCCTGACTGTTATTTAAGTCTGAGTAAAAATTCTTCTGGTATATAAGTTTCTGTTTAAGTGATTTTTCTGTTTTTTTAGCCACGATATTTTTTTCCTGTTTCAATCACACATTTAACTGTGTATTCTGCCATTTCTTTTGTCATGTCAGGCCATAAAGGTAATGATATTGTTTCTAGGTATTTTTCCTGTGCATTAGGAAAATCTTCTTTTTTTAAATTTGGATACGTTTTTTTCCACCATGTAAAATTATATATGGGAATAAAATGCATGCTTATTCCAAGACCTTTCGTTTGAAGTTCTTTTGCAAAAGTATTTCTGTCACATTTAAGTTTTAAAAGATTAAGACGCAGTAAATAAAGGTGCCAGGCATTTCCTTCGCCATCAGGTGGAATTTTTAGAAAATCATATTTAGAAAACTCTTTATTGTAAAAAGCTACAGTTTCTTTTCTTTTTTTGTCAAAACATTCAGCTTTTTCTAATTGAACAAGTCCAATAGCTGAAAGAATATCTGGCAGATTAAATTTATAACCGGGAGCAATTATATCGTATTCCCAGCTTGCCTTTGAAGACGTATAACGATCCCATGTTGTTCTGTCCATACCGTGCATTCTCATTACAGTCATTCTTTTTGCAAGTTCTTCATCATTTGTAGTAACCATACCACCTTCACCGGTAGTCATTGTTTTTGTGGCATAAAAAGAAAAAACACCTATATCACCAAGAGCACCTGCGTATCCTTGAGAAGTTTTACACGGAAAAGCATGGGCACAGTCTTCAATTATTTTTACATTATATTTTTTTGCAATAAGGCAGAGTTTTTTCATATTACAGATATTACCTGCTACGTGGACAGGAACAATTGCAACAACATTTTTTCCCTGAGGACTTTTTAAAATTTCTTCGACTTTATCTGCATCTATACTGTAAGAATCTTTTTCAATATCTGCAAAATAAACTTCAGCTCCAAGGTGAACTGCACTTGAAGCAGTTGAAACAAAAGTGTAGGGAGTGGTAATTACAGCTTTTCCGTTTTTTACACCACAAGCTTCCATTGCTAAAATCATTCCACTGGTATTTGAGTTTACGGCAAGAGCATATTTTGTATTTATTTTTTGAGCAAATTTTTTTTCAAATTCGAGAGTTACTTTTCCTGTTGTAAGCCAGCCGCTTCTGATTACTTCAAGAACAGCATTTTCTTCTTCACTGGAAAATGAAGGTTTAAAAAACGGTACAGTCATTGTGTTTTCTTTTTCCATTAAAGTACACCTCTTTGATTTAACTCTTTATCTTCTGTTTCATTATAAAATTTATCCAGACTTGGAATTGCATTACGTAGAATTTTTAAAAGCATTTCTTTATTGCGGAATAAGTCTTTTTTTTCTTCTGTAAAAAAACAAATTGGATAAAGTTTATTGCATAAATTTTCTATGTTAAAATTTATACTTTCAATATTTTTCATTACAAGAATTTTTTTATATTCTGTAGGTTCAGGTTTTTCTTCTTCAAGCCATAGAGGTTCTGTAAGTCTTTCTCCCTTTCTACTTCCAATAATTTTTATATCAATGTCCTTGTATGGTTCAAAGCCGGAAAAGCGGATAACTTGTTCAGCAAGACTTAATATTTTTACAGCATCTCCCATATCCAGCAGGTATGATTTTGCATTTTTTCCAACACCCCCAGTCTGTAAAACAAGAGAGCAGGCTTCAGGAATTGTCATAAAATATCTTTCCATGTCAGGATGAGTTACAGTTACAGGTCCACCGTTTTTGATTTGTTCCATAAACATTGGAAGAATAGAACCTCTTGAACCTAGAACATTTCCAAAGCGCACAAACATAAATGCCTGATTGTCTTTTGCCTTTTTTGCCGCATCCAGAACAAGTTTTTCACAAAGCATTTTGCTTGCTCCGTAAACGCTAACCGGTGACACAGCTTTATCTGTTGAAATAAGTACAAATTTTGAAACCCCAAATTCAAGACTTGCATCAATAAGATTTTTTGTTCCAAAGACATTGTTTTCTACAGCCGCAACCATATTTTCTTCCATCATTGGAACATGTTTGTAGGCTGCACAATGAAAAATTACATCCGCATGAGTATGAGAAATAATATATCTTACATACTCTTTGTCCTTCATGTCTCCTATTATTGGAACTATTGAAGCTTTTTCTCCAACGCCTTCACTTTGAAGCAGATGAAGTTCACGATAAATGTTTACAATGGAATTTTCTCCGTGGCCAAAAAGGTAAAGTCTTTCTGCTCCACCTGAAAGTAATTGTCTTGAAAGTTCAGAACCAATTGAACCTCCTGCACCTGTAATAAGTACACGCTTACCCCTTAAATATGCAAGACTCTTATGAAGTGGAATTATTACAGCGTTTCGGCCCAAAATATCTAAAGGATCAATATCTCGTGTCTGTGCTAAATGTGCTGAACCATCAATTACCTGGCTTATTGAAGGTAAGATTTTTATATGCAAAAAGCCGTTTTTTCTTAATACGTCATATATTTCTTTTATTCTTTCAACACTGGCTGAAGGAATTGCAATTATTGCTTCATCAAGAGGTTCAACCCTAAGAAGAGAAGCCATATTGTGAATAGGACCTAAAACTGGTATGCCGTCAATTTCTGTGCCTATAAGTTCCTGGTTATCGTCAAGAAAAGCAGCAACCTGGCCAAATACTTTTTTTCTTAGAATATCCCGGGCTATCATCTGACCCGCAAAACCTGCCCCAATAATGTAAAGGCGCTGTTCATTCCCACTCATAATTTTTCCATTAATTAAAAACTTATCAGTAAAATATACCACGCTGAATTTATTTCTTCAACTTCATTTTTTTACATGTTATTTTATCATGCCTATTAAAATTGCATTTTTTATAACTGACATGTAATTTTTTTCTAAACTAAAGTTATAGAATTCCGAAAATTATAAAGGAAGAAGAAGTTTTATGCTTACGCGAGGGGAATATGCTGAAGAAAAAATTATTTGTCATTACAACTTTTCTTGTAAGTCTGTCTTTTAATTTAAGTGCTCAGGCTGTTTGTGTTGGATTAATTCAAAATGATTCAACTCAGAAAGAAAGTCGTTTAACAAGTATGATCCTTCAGGAAGAAGTTCTTGAAAGTCTTTATGAACAAGGATTTATCGTTACAGATACACCTCTTGTAAATGTATCAAAAAAAAGTGAAATAAAATCTGCTTTGGAAAAAAATATAAATCAGGCAAAAGAAGGTGCTTGTCTGTATTTAATAAGCTTAATTGCTGAATATGAAAAAGATATAAAATCAGATCCAGAAGTTGCAAGACTTACAGGACTAAAAAAAATAAGCTGGGCACTTATGGAAACTCAGTCAAAAACAGTGTTAAAAGAGGGAACAATAAAAGTTGTTTCTGGAAGTGAGTCAGATGATGAAAGTGGAGTAAGAAAAGTTATTGCTCCAGTGTTAAAAGAAATTGCGGGGGAACTGCTAAAAATGCAGTCTTAGGTGAGGAACATATGAAAAAATCTTTTACAGTCATTTTATTTTTATTTATATCAAGTCTCATTTTTGCAGCTGCCAGACCTTCTCTTGATGGACGTGCAATTGTTGCTGAAGAAGGAGTACTCCCTCAGGGACTCTTTGCAAAAACTGTAGGTTATCTCCCAGGAGACAGTGTTAGTGTTACAAATCCTAATACCGGCGTAGTTACAGAAGTACTTATTCTTGGTGCAATTGATCCTTCTGAAGGAGTTGCAATTCTTCTTTCTCCAGAAGCTGCCCAGCAGTTAGGAATAAAAA
>CAZALL010000053.1:0-10194 GCA_964485955.1 uncultured Treponema sp.
TGCTTTTATTTTTTACCTCTAAAGGACTGTGAAAATTAAAATTTAAAATTTTCTGCAAGTTTATTATAAGTCCACTGACTTATCGTATAAGAATATTTTACCTTTGACCATGCAAAACTTTCTTCTGCAGCCAATGCAAATCCTGGTGTAAATTCCGGAATAATCATATACTTTTTTATGCTTTCGTCATCTTGCAAAAGGGTAATGATATTTAGTTTTACTTCTGAAGCATTTCCAAAATCTTTTGTAAAAAACTGATTTCTATTTTTATCAGCATTAATCTTTTGTCCTGTATAAATAACACTTCCTCTTCTGTAAGAGTCATAAGATTTATCGCCTGTAAGGGCAGAAGGAAAAATATTTTGTTCACACCAGAAATTTTCATCATTATTAAGATAAGTTTTTATTTCATCATTTACTGAATAAACAGTATTATTTTTTAGACTTCTTAATAATATTTCTTGTTTAAGACTATCGGACTTTCCAAATATAAGTGAACTTAATTCCTTATTAACTGAATCAAAAAATATTAAATTTATACCACTTTGAGAGTCTAAATTTAAATCTTTAAAATATTTTTGATTGTAAGATTTTTTATACATCTTAATAATTTTTATAGCACTCTCTAATAAATTATTTACTAGAGATGTATTTACAGGAAAATAAGAATCATCTCTGTAATTTTCAAGAAGATTTTTTGTACTGGAAGAATTTTCATTTTTTTCATTCAAAAGCCCTGAATATTTTATTTGTCCAAACCAACTTTCACCTTTTCTTTCAAGTTCAATTTTCTTATGTAAAATAACTTTTTTATCCACAGAAATTTCAATATTTTGAGGACAATCAATAATTATTTTTACAGTTTTATTTTTATAAGATGGATTTAAAATTGCTGAATTCCTACCCTTCTCTTTTCCAGAAAAATCTATAAAAGAAAAACAAAGAAATATAGCTAAAAATAAATTTAATGTAAAAATTACCTTACATATTTTTTTTTCATTTGAAGCTTTCATTATTTTTTCCTTTTCCATTAAATTTTCTTCTGGTAAAAATAACTGCAATCAGTACAAGACATAAAATAAAAAGAGAAACAAAAATTACAGTACATGTTACAGGTATTTTCAATTGCCCTAAATTTTCTGCTGGAATTTTATAAAGGCTTGTATTAACCATTTCTTTTTGCCTTAAGGCACTAAGTTCTTCTTCGCCTCTGATTTTTAAAATACAGTCAATTAAAAATTCATATGCCCTTAAGTCTACTGCATCTCCTGCAGTATAATCAAACATTGCATTTGTAAAACAATACTGGTCTCCAAAAACTATTGCATGTACATTTCCTTTTCTTGTTGTATAAAAACCATATTGTTCTCCATTTATTTCTGCCGCAACAGCAAAAGAAGCTGTTATGTCATTTTTATCAGATGTTTTCTGACAGACAAATGGATTTGTAATCATAGTTCCATCAGTTTTTTTCTGTTTCCATGAAGTAGGACTAGTTAAAAGCAAGGGTTTTACGCCTTCATAATCTTCTAAAGTCAAGGCACTTGGCCAAAATAAAATCATTCCGTTTTTAGCAAACTCCTGACTTTCTAAAAGAGGCCATTGGGCATAAGATACAGTTTCTTTCTGAGGAATGATATTCTGAGAATTATCTGATGCAACTGAACTTAAAGTTAACTTATAATTTTTTATATCGCTTATAAATTGTTTTTCTGGCAAAACTCCAAAGGAATTTAAAAGACGTACAACTCTGTCTTTTTTTTCTTCGTATGACCAGTCTGAATGAATATTAATTGAATAAGGGGCTGAACAAATTATTGCCTTTCCTTGTGATAAAAGATAATTTTCCAAAAGTTCTGTATCTTCTGCAGTAAAAGCATTTGTTCCAAGTACCAACAGAGGAATAGACGGATTATCTGTAAGAACAGGTAGATTTAAGTCCTTTGCATTAGAAGACAGTCTTACATCAACAACTTCAAAACCGTTGAACAAAAGCCATTGATGAAGATTATAAAAATCTTTTTCAAGATTAAGTTCATTACCGCAAAGTAGTTGTATTTTTCTATTATTAGTATTATTTGAAATTAAATCTGATATTCTGTAATCAAGATCATATTCAAGCAGACTGGTATCTGAAACAAAAGGAATTACTTGCACTTTTGAAAGATATTCAATTACAATTGCTGAATAAACTTGAGTAATTTGCTTTGAAGAAGATGCAGATGATTCAATCTGTTGAGGATAAATTCCATATTGATTTAATATAGAAATGGAATTTGTTTTTTGAGGATCGCTAATATATAAATTTATATTTTTTTTACATGAAACATATTCGTCAAGGAAATCTTTTACATCACTAATCTGCGGATAAAGTCTTGTAAGAGCTGAAGAACGATAATAGGTAATATTCAATGGTTCTTCTATTTTAGAAAGCATATTTTTCGTATAGGTCGAAACAGAATATTTTTTTGAAGAACTTGTATCAATTCTAAAATATAATCTTTGACTTAAAGTATAAGATAAACTAAAAAAAATAAGTGTAAGTGCAATAAGTTTTGAAAAATTTTTAGAATGATAGCCACGTTTAAATTCATTTATAACTATTGAAAGAAAAATAAAAAGAAGTGCTGTAAGTAAAAAGAAAAAGACATCACGAGAGACAATTATTCCTCTGCCAAAAGAATTAAAATGCCAGGCAAAACTAAAAAATTTGAATATGTATGAAAAAAAATTACCTGAAGATAAATATAAATTTAAAAGATGAGCAATATTAAATAAACCTAAAATTAAAGCTGAAATAAAAAAAGAAAGAATTTTATTTTCAAAAACTGAATCAAAAAAAACACATACAGAAATCACGCATATATAAAATAAAAAAAGCCCCAGATAACCGCATAAAAATTGAGAAACTTCAATATTACCAAAAAAAGTAACAACTAAAGGCAAAGGAATTGTTAAAAGTAAAATAAAAAATTGCACTGTATACAAAGAAAAATTTTTTGAAATAAAAATATTTTCCGTAGAAAACGGAAGTGCATTGTCTGATATTTTAAAATTTATGCAATGACAAAGTGCCGGAACTGCAAGAATTGATATATATGGAAAAATTTCAAAAAACGATTTTAAATCAGAAGTTCCTGTTGCGGAAAAAAAATTATTAAAAAAAAAATACTGAAGAGCCGCCATTAAAACTGTAAAAACTGCAGTTATATATGTAAGCGGACTTAATATAAGTTTTGTTAAAAAAAAATTATAAAGCACTGATCTTTTTTTCATTCTTTACTTCCAAGTCTTTCTTCAGTAAGTTTTAAAAATCCTTCTTCAAAAGATTTTGTATTTGTTGAAGAAACTAATTCTTCTGCACTTCCTTCAAATTTTAAGCTTCCGTGAGAAAGTACTAAAAGATTAGAACAAATTTCTTTTACATCACTTAAAAGATGAGTAGATAAAATAACAGTTTTTGTATGAGAAAGATTTTCTATAACTTTTCTTATTTGAATAATTTGCGACGGATCTAAGCCTCCGGAAAATTCATCCAGTACAAGAACTTTTGGATCCTGAACAATAGCTTTAGCAAGACTTAAACGCTGCTTAAATCCTTTAGAAAGTTCCCTGACTTTTTTATAAAATACATCTTCAAGGGAACACAAATTTACAGCTTTTTCAATATTTTTATTAATTATATTTTTTTCTGGAAAAAACATTGAGGCATGAAAATAAAGGATTTCCTTTGTACTCATATTTAAATCAAGTTCTGCTGTTTCTGGAACAAAACCTGTATTATACCTCAAAAATTCAAGATCATTTTTTTGACCAGCTAAATTCTCATCTATTTTTAAAAGAATACTTCCTTCACTTGGATAAAGAATACCACATATAGCTTTTAATAGCGTTGTTTTTCCGGCACCATTTGGACCAATTAATCCTGTAACAGAACCTGTATTTACTGTAAAGGAAATATTTTTGCAGGCAGTAAAAATATTTTTTCCGCTGCCATATTTTTTTGAAAAATTTTCAACTTTTAATTCTGGAAAATTATTTTTCATCATCATAAAGAATTTCAAAATGCATTCTATCTTTTGTAAGATAGCTTTCTTTAAAAACACTTCGTGCCTGATCCAAAAGTAAAGTCAAATCATTATCTGTATAACGCGGACTGTAATGAATCATAGCCATTTTTTTTACATTAGCATCGTGGGCAATTGTTGCAGCCTGTCTTGCAGTCATATGTTTTTTTTCAGCTGCCTGGTCAGCACAATCATCAGCAAACATTCCTTCACAAATTAAAAGATCACTTCCCATCACTTCTCTTGAAATTGAAGGAAGATATTTTGTATCTGTAACAAAAGAAAATTTTCTTCCGCTTCTATTTTTTCCAACAACCTGTTCTGGTTTTATTTCAATTCCATCTGCATTAAGTACACTTTCACCTTTTTGAAGCTTACCCCATAAAGGTCCTCTTGGTACATTTAATTTTTGTGCTTCATCTGGATTAAATTCTCCAGGTCTGTCTAACTCTTCAAGAGTATATCCTACACAAGTTTTTGTATGTTCAAGTGGAAAGGCCCTTACATAAAAACCCTCTCCTTCGTATACAACACAAGGTGCTTCTATTTCTTTTACAACAATTGGATAATTTATATAAATATCAAGAACTTTTCGGCTTGTTTCAATATATTCTGCAATCTTTGGCGGACCAAAAATATAAAGAGGTTCTGTTCTGTCAACCTGTGCACTAAGCATTAAAATTCCAGGTAATCCAGTTACATGATCTGCATGAGTATGTGATACAAAAATTGCATTTATTTTTTTCCATTTTAAATTTAATCTTCTCAAAGAAACCTGAGTTCCTTCTCCGCCGTCAAAAAGGAAAAGATCTCCATCCCGACGAAGTAAAACCGATGTTAAATGTCTGTAAGGTAAAGGCATCATTCCGCCACAGCCTAAGACAAAAGCTTCCATATTCATGGCAGATAATCTACAGTAAAATAAAAGTTTAAGCAATCAGACCTAAAACTCATTAATTTATTGTCAGATCCAAAAAATCAGTTTAATATAGTAGCAATTATGTTTATCTTACGTGTTATTAATACAGACAAGGGTTATTTACGATGAAAAAAGAAATTTCACTTGATGATTTTGATTCACTCTATCGTGAATTTGGCCCCATGGTTTTAAGAAGATGCAGGTTTCTTTTACAGGATGAAGAAAAAGCTGTTGACGTAATGCAGGACACTTTTGTGCGGATTATTGAGCATCGTACAAAACTTACTGATGTATGTTCCAGTCTTTTTTACACTACCGCGACAAGACTTTGCCTTAATAAAATTCGAAGCGATAAAATCAGAAAAGGGCCTGCTTTTGATGATGTAGCAATGTGCATAAAAGATAATATTTCTTCAATGCAGGAAGATGTTACAGATACAAAAGTTCTTCTTGAAACTATTTTTGCAGATTCCAAAGAAAGTACCAGAGAAATGGCTATTTTACATTATGTTGACGGACTTACTTTAGAAGAAACAGCAAAAGAAATGAATATGTCTGTAAGTGGAGTAAGAAAACGGCTTGCTTCCCTTAGAAAACTGGCAAATGAAGTTGTAAATAAATAAACGGGGGATAATATGCCATTAAACATAAAATTAGATAAAAATCAAACAGATGAAGAAATATTAAATCTCTATACATCTGAGGCAATGAAGTCTGCCGTTGAAAAAAAATTAAAAACTGTTCATTATGCAAAATTTAATTCAGTTCAAAAATTCTCTGCAGTGGCGGCTTTGCTCGTAATTATGATTGCCCTCCCTCTTCTTATAAAAAATGTAAATTATTCAAAAAATAAAGAAATAGAAAATAGCGGAATAATTTACAAAGGTAAAAAAAATGAGCAGACTACAGTAAAATCAGATAAAAAAGCAAAATTCTTTATATATAAAAATGAAGATTCTACACCTGTTCTTCTTAAAGAAAATGATATTGTAAACGAGGGTGATAAACTGCAGATATCTTATCAAACCACAACAAATCTACAGGCAATGATTTTAAGTATCGACGGACAGGGAAATGTTACCCAGCACTACCCTTTAACTGTTGGTGAATCAAAATTAATAAAAACTTCATCGTCACAGACTCCTCTTTTATCTGCTTACGAACTTGATGATGCAAAATCTTATGAACGCTTTATTATGATTACTTCAAAAAAATCATTTACAAGCCAGAAGTTTTTAAATGCAGTCAGTATGATGACTGCAGAAGAAGCAATGACAGCAGATTTTTATTCATTCTTTCCTAAAGATTCTAAAATTGAAAGTATATTGCTTTTAAAATAAATTCTGCTTATGAACAAAAATATTTTTTTTAAAAGAATATTTATTTTTCTCTCAATATTTTTTTGTCAACCTTTATTTTCTGCCCAAACAGTATCTGAAAAAATTAATATAAACCGCTATGGACTTTATATTAGTTCATCTAATGCTACAGAAGATTATGATAAATTAAAATATACCCTTAGTGATGCTCAGTCAATTAAAAATACAATGATTGAACTAGGCGGAATGACTAAAGAAAAATCTTTCTTATTAAATAATCCTACAAAGCAGGAACTTTTATCTTCAATTCAGATTATTGCAGAAAAAATTCGTTATGAACAAAATATAAGTAAAATAAAAAACACAAACTTTAATTTTTTAAATACAGAATTTGTTTTTTATTACAGTGGACACAGTGAAGCCGATGGAATTCTTTTGGGAGCAGAAAAAATTTCATATGAGGAATTAAAATCTTTGATCGATGAAATGCCAGGAAATATTCATCTTGTAATTTTAGATTCATGCTATTCAGGCAGTATGATTCGTGCTAAGGGCGGAAAAAAAATTAAACCATTTATTACAGAAAATTCCAGTTCAGGAACAGTATATATGCTCTCTTCAAGTGCTACAGAACAAAGTCAAGAAAGTGATGACATTCATGCTTCATATTTTACTTCTGCCTTGGTCAGCGGAATGCGTGGTGTAGCAGATACAAACGGGGACAATTTAGTTTCTCTTAAAGAACTTTTTGATTATGCTTATTTAAATACAACTTCTTCGACCGCTAAAAATCCTTATGGAACAAGCCAGCATCCTGTATACGAAGTATCTCTTGAAGGCTCTTCAAATATTTCCCTGACAAATATAAATTTTGCAGAAAGTCTTTTTTTACTGCCAGAAGATGTATCTGGACGGATTCTTTTTAGAAATCAGGAAAATTCAATCAATGGAGAAATTATAAAGAAAAAAGGTTCTGCAATAAAACTAGCTCTTCCGGCAGGTTCTTACATGGCTACCATTAAATACAAAAAAAAGTCCCAAGATGCATATTTTGTTCTTTCTCAAGGGAACACATATACTCTAAAACCCGACGGTAAACTCTACATTACAGAAGAATTTCATTTTGGTGAAAACTTTATTTCTCCTGTTTACTAGAGAAATCTTTAATAAGATTAAAATAATTTTTTATTTAATAAACTTTCATAAAGCGGAATATATTTATTCTGCACTACAGATTTCCACGAAAATTCATTGTGAACATATCTGGCAGTATAAGAAATCATAGTATTAAAAATATCTTTTTCAGAAAGCTTAATTTTTAAAAGATTTTTTAAAAAATATTTAATTTCATCAGCAGTGTTATTGTAATACAAAAAACCTGTCTCTTCATCAATTATTTTTTTTAAGCCACCAGTTGCATGAGCCAATGGAATTGTACCATAAAGTTGGCCTATAAAATCTTCAAGCCCACACGGCTCAAAAAAACTTGGAAGAACAAGAAAATCTGCTGACGCAACTGCCAGACGTGCCAAAGACCTTGAATAACCGCGGAAAAATACTATTTGACCAGGATATTTTTCTGTAAGGTAAATAAGGCTGTTTTCCAATTCCGCATGCCCCTGCCCCATAAAAATAAATTTTACATTTTCATTTTCACTTAAGAGACTGTCAGCCGCCTGTGCAAGTAAATCAGTTCCTTTTTGATGAACAATTCGTCCATGATAGGAAACAAAAACAGAATCTGCAAAAGAACATTTTTTTTCATTCAGACTGCCAAAAAAATCAAGTTCTTTTACAAATAAATGCTTTTTTTCATTACAAAAATTTTCAATTAAATTCTTACGGCAAAGATATTTTCCTTCAAGATTATTTTTCTCAGGACTAAATTCAAAAGGCAAAAGAGAAATATTTTTATTTTCCGGATTATAACGGTCAAACTGTATTCCGTTTGTAATTCCTGTAAGTGTAATTTTCTTTTCTATAAATCTTTTAGCAAGCCCTCCTGTATCACAGGTAGAACTCATAATTTCATTGGCATACTGGGGAGAGACTGTCGTAAGAACTGTATTTTCTGTAAGAAGTAAAAATGGTTCAACTTCATTCCCATTAAGTGCATTTTTTAATTCGGTATAAGGAATTCCTGTATAAAAGCGGGCTGCTTCAATTGTCTTAAAAGAATGATGATACCCTGGACCTGCATTATGAATTGTAACTACAAATTTTGTATTTTCAAAAAAAATATTTTTTTCACAAGAATATTTAAAAAGACATGGAATAAGAGCCGTTGTTGCGTCCTGACAGTGAATTATATCAGGCAGTTTGACATAATTTGTATTTGCAAAATCAACAACTGCTTTTTGAAAAAGGACATCAAGATATGTAGCATCTTCAAAAGCTGTATTTCTTTTATGCTCAGAATTTTTTTTCTCATCTAAAAGAGAATATGTATAAATTCCATGTTTATTTTTAAAAGATTTTGATAAAACAAAAATTATTTTTACACCATTAATTTTTCCGCAATAAAAATTTACTTTTTCGCTAAAAAAACCAGCACTTATATTTTTTGAATAATTTATTTTTTTTAAATCTTCTACAGATGATAAATCCGAACATCCATAAAGCGGAATAAACAAAACGACTTCATGCCCTAGAGAAACTAAATTTTCTGACAGTGCACAGGTAACATTTTTAACTCCCCCCGCTTCTGCTATACCTGCGTACTCCCGGGAAACAATCCAGACTGTCATTAAAAAACTTATTTACCTGCAAGATCCGGTCTTAAAACTTCTGCTCCGTTTATATAAGAAGGAATAGCACAATCTCTGTCTGAATAAACTGTAAAAAGTACTCTTACCAAAAAAGGTTTCATGTTCTTTATAACAGGCTCCTGGCTACAAAAAAGCGGAATTGCACTTGTTTTTACACAGGTATCTGCTTTTCTTAAAGCTGTAGCAGGATTAATTACATTTAAATCCGGAGTAACTGTAAACTGAATGGAAACTATATCACTGGCATTAAGATTATTTTCTTTTACAATTTTATCAAAAAGTTCCCCTACATTTTTTATCATTGAATTTTCTGTATTCTCACAGCCACTTGCTCCACGAATGCAAAGTAATTTTTTTTCCATATATTTTTATTCCTCACTATAAAATTTTAATCTTAAAAAAATATATTCTTTACCTAAATGCTTTAATTGCATTCATAATTGCACTTGCATCATTAGTCTTAAATACATCCTGAAGCTGTGGATATTTTTCAAGTAAAGCAGCAAATTTTTCAAGGCGTTGCATTGTTCTGTCATCTTCAAGAACATTTTTAGCATCTTCAGCAGCAAGTTTTTTTAAACTTTCAGTTAAAGAATCAAGATAAGCCTGATATGAAGCCTTTGCCTTATTATAAAGATCAAGATCAGGAATTTGTGCATTTGTAATTGCAATATCAGTAATTTCTACATTTTCAAATTCATTTTGATTTGTTTTTACAATTTGAGAGAGCATTTCTTTTGTAATTGAATTTGCTATAAACTTTGGATTTTCAAGAGCCTGTTCAAAAAGGTAATCTGTAATTATTTTTGCAAGAACTGCAGAGCGTATTTCAAGATAAGCTTTTAAATCATCATCTTTTTTTGCATCTGTATTTTTTACAATATTAGAAAGACCTTTTTCGCTGGCTTTTATCTGAATGTTAAGACTTACATTATATGAAAAATCAGGATTTTCTTTTATCTGTTTGCTATAAATTTCACTTGAAGGAAGCTGACCTTTTACATTCTGCACAAAAGAATACGGTGACATGTTAAAAACACGAATTTGTGCATTTGTAGGAAGAAGACGCTGCCATTTCCATGAAAATTTTCCAGGTAAGATAAGTTTTTCACTAACACAAT
>CAZALL010000054.1:0-10131 GCA_964485955.1 uncultured Treponema sp.
TAAAATCACAGGAAGCAATTCAGGAAGCAACTTCTATTGCTCAAAAAAAAGATCATGGAGAAGTTACTTGTGAGCATATTCTTAGTGCTCTTTTAACTCAGCAGGACGGACTTATTTCTCCACTTGTAGAAAGAATAGGCGTTCAGACTGAAATATTACTAAATGATGTAAATAAACTTTTAAATGATCTGCCTGTAATTAAGGGTAATGCTGCTCGCCTTACATTCAGTAATGAAGCTGCAAAGGTTCTTTCAAAGGCAGAAAATGAAATGTCTGCTTTAAATGACCAGTATCTTTCGACAGAACATATATTTCTTGCTATGACAGAAAGTGACGGCAGAACTGGAGAACTTCTGCGTTCAAGAGGTTGTACTCACAAGGCAACACTCGAAGCCTTAAAAAGTGTCAGGGGGAATAATACAGTTGACTCTCAGGATCCTGAAAGTAAAAGTCGTTCACTTGAAAAATATTGTGTTGATTTAACAGCTAAAGCCCGCCAGGATAAGATTGATCCTGTAATCGGGCGTGATGAAGAAATAAGGCGTGTAATGCAGGTCTTGTGCCGCAGAACAAAAAATAATCCTGTAATAATAGGTGAACCTGGTGTCGGAAAAACCGCTATTGTAGAAGGACTTGCAAGACGAATTGCTTCGGGAGATGTTCCGGAAAGTCTTAAGGATAAAAGGCTTTTAAGTCTTGACCTTGGCTCTCTTGTTGCAGGTGCAAAATTCCGAGGAGAATTTGAAGAGCGTCTTAAAGGTGTAATAAATGAAGTTACAAAGAGTGAAGGTCGTATAATTTTATTTATTGATGAAATTCATACAATTGTTGGTGCGGGTGCTACTGAAGGTTCTATGGATGCTTCAAATTTGTTAAAACCAGCTCTTGCCCGCGGTGAACTTAGGGCCATTGGTGCTACAACTTTAAATGAATATAGAAAATATATAGAAAAAGATGCAGCTCTTGAAAGACGATTTCAGCAGGTTTATTGTGCAGAGCCTACAGTTGAAGATACAATTGCTATTCTGCGAGGTCTTCGTGATAAGTACGAAATTCATCATGGAGTAAAAATAAATGATGAAGCCTTAGTAGAAGCCGCTGTTTTAAGTA
Source organism: uncultured Treponema sp. (assembly GCA_964485955.1). Classification (GTDB taxonomy): domain Bacteria; phylum Spirochaetota; class Spirochaetia; order Treponematales; family Treponemataceae; genus Treponema_D. The sequence goes on from CAZALL010000054.1 coordinate 1,111, forward strand.
ACCGCTACATTACAAACCGCTTTTTGCCGGACAAGGCAATTGATCTTGTTGACGAAGCTGCCAGTCGTCTTAAGATGGAAATAGAAAGTCAGCCTGTTGAACTTGATAAACTTGAACGTAAATTACTTCAGCTTGCAATAGAAAAACAGTCTCTTTCTAAAGAGGATGATGAGGCAAGTCTTGAACGTCTTAAAAAGCTTGAAAAGGAACTTGCAGAAACAACAGCAAAGCGTGATGCAATGAAGCTTGAATGGCAGAATGAAAAAAAAGCTATTGAAGGCGACAGAAAAGTTAAGGAAGATCTTGAAAAAGCACGTTTTGAACAGGAAAAATATACTCGCGAAGGTAATCTTGAAAAGGCAGCAGAATTAAAATACAGCATAATTCCATCCCTTGAAAAACAGCTTGAAGCAGCTAAAAATTCAGAAAATAAAGATATTGCTGTAAGTGAAGAAAGAAAAAGTCTTCTTAAAAAAGAGGTTACGGAAGAAGATATTGCACGTGTTGTAAGCAGCTGGACTGGTATTCCGGTTAGTAAAATGATGACCAGCGAAAAACAAAAATATCTGCAGCTGGAAGAAGTTCTGCATAAGAGGGTAATTGGACAGGATTATGCAGTTAGTGCTGTAAGTGATGCTATAAGACGAAACAGAGCAGGTCTTAATGATCCAAATAGACCTTTGGGTAGCTTTATGTTTATTGGACCTACAGGTGTTGGTAAGACAGAACTTGCAAAGACTTTGGCAGACTTTTTGTTTAACGATGAAAAGGCTCTCACCCGTATTGATATGACGGAATATATGGAAAAGTTTTCTGTAAGCCGTTTAATAGGTGCACCTCCTGGATATGTTGGTTATGATGAAGGAGGTCAGTTAACAGAAGCAGTAAGACGGAGACCTTACAGTGTTGTTCTTTTTGATGAAATAGAAAAGGCTCATCCTGATGTATTTAATATTTTGCTTCAGGTTCTTGATGACGGTCGTTTAACTGACGGGCAGGGACGTGTAGTGGATTTTAAGAATACTATAATCATAATGACAAGCAACTTAGGTTCAGACTTGATTCTTGAAGCGGACAGTAAAGAAAAAGAAAGTTCCGTAAAGGAAGAAATTAGTGAACTTTTAAAGAAGACTTTCCGCCCGGAATTTTTAAACCGTATAGATGAAATTGTAATGTTTAATAAACTGGACTTTACAAATATTAAGGGAATTGTAAGTAAGGAACTTAAGAGGGTAAGTGACAGGCTTAGTGACCGCCGTATGTCAATTAATTTTGAAGACAGTGCTTTGGACTTTATTTCAAAACAGGGATATGACCCTAGCTTTGGTGCAAGACCTGTAAAGCGTGCCATTCAGAATTATGTGGAAAATCCATTAAGTCTTGCTCTGCTTGAGGGAAAATTTACTGAAGGTTCAACTATAAAGGTAAGTTCTGACGGAAATAAACTTAATTTTTCTTAAAAAAACAAGGGCTTTTAGTTAGGGGCAAGTGGATTTGTCCTTAATTGACAGCCTTGCTTTATTGTGATAAATTTTTATAAATTTTACTAAGATAAGGAGTTATTCTTATGAACAAGAAATTAGGCTTAGTTGCAGTGCTCTGTGCAGTTCTTACAAGTGGTGCATTTGCTAAAACAGCATTAGGTTTACAGGGTGGTGCTACAGTTGGTTCTGGTGTAGGCGGAAACGTTGCTGTTACTTTTAAAGTATCAAGCGTTCCTTGTGTATTTGCAGTTGATCTTGGAATGGCAGGCGGACAGCTTGGTTATGTTGGTGTAACAGCAGATTGGTGGGCATTTAATAAGCGTCTTGCTGGTATGTTAAACTGGTATTTTGCTCCAGGTATTGCTGTTGGTGCAAATTTCTATGGAAATGCTTTTAACTATGTTGAATTTGGACCACGTTTTGTTCTTGGTCTTAATGCATTTGTCATTGAACCACTTGAACTTTATGCTCAGGTTGCATGGCAGCCAATGATTTGGGTTAGCGATCAGTTATATTGGGGATGGAACAACTTCCCAATTAACTTTGGTTTCCGCTTCTGGTTCTAATTTAATTTAGACGTAAAAAGGTTCTTCTTAGTGAAGAGCCTTTTTTTTTTGCCTTTTTAATGTATAATGCTTTTTGTTCATGAAATTGAAACTTAAAGTATTTGATATTTTAATTTTTCTCTTTGTTTTTTTTATCGCACTTTTTCTTTTGATAAAATCTTATAAATCTTCTTTGGTGTCGGACAGTGTTTGTGTTGATGCAAACGGTAAACTTTATGAATATTCACTTTCTAAAGATGGTATTTTTGAAGTTGAAGGTCTTCTTGGAAAAACACAAATTGAAATAAAAAATCATAAGGTGCATATAATTTCTTCTGCATGCAGTGGAAAAAATTGTGTAAAGCAGGGCTATGGCACTTCAATTGTCTGTCTTCCAAATAAAGTTTTTGTCTATGTAAAAAATGAAGGAGAATTAGATGCAGTTCTCCAGTAAAAATCGTATTGCATATTTTGCAGCTTTAACACTTTTATTTTCTTACATAGAAATGCTTTTACCTAAAGTGCTTCCTTTTTTGCGGCTTGGACTTTCTAATATTCCAGTTTTACTTGCATTTGATTTACCTTTTTTGCCGTTTATGTTTTTGACTTTTATAAAGTCTTTTTTGTCTGCTATGATGCAGGGAACGTTGTTTTCTCCTTTTGTTTTTGTTTCATTAAGTCAATCTCTTACTTCGGCATTGATAATGTTTTTTCTTTCAAAACTGAAGGGACGTTTTTTAAGTATTTATGGAATTTCCATTGCCGGCAGTGCTGTAAGTGCATTGGTTCAGATTTTAACCACGAGTCTTTATTTAGGAAAGGGAACTTTTTCTCTTCTTCCCTATATGCTGTTTTTTTCTCTATTCAGCGGAATTATTACAGCTTTTCTTGCACAATTTTTTAATATTAGCCAGGAGCCCCCACTACTTTATGAAAGTGTAAATTATTCAGTTAAAAAAGATAAATTTATTTTTGCAAAGATTTTATTTTTACTGTGTGCGTTTATATTAATTTTTACATTGAATAATATTTATTTTTTGCTTTGTGCAATGTTTTTTTCTTTTGCCTTACAGATTTTTTCTAAAAGAAAAATTTTGATTTTACCTCATCTGTCAATGTGGCTTTTTGTAATATTAACAAGTCTCTTTGTTCCCGAAGGAAAAATTTTATTTAGCCTTGGTAAGTGGTCATTAACACAAGGGGCTTTGCTTTGCGGAATAAAAAAGTCAATTAAACTTTCATCCGTTATGGCATTAAGTCAGTGGGCAGCAACTTTTAATTTTGGAAAAAATAATTTTTTTATTTCAAAAGTACTTTCTTATCATAAGGCACTTTTAAATAAATTTAATTCTTCAAATGGAAATATTATAAATAGATTAAAAGTAACTTTAAGTTCAAAAGATTTATCCTAGAAGGTGTACAAAATGAAAAAAAATTTTTTTTGTTTACAGATATTTTTTTTATTGTTTTTATTTGCTTCATGCAGTCAAAAGGAAAATATAAAAAGATTTTCTTTAATGGACACTTATATGACTGTAAAAACTTATGGCTCATCAAGTCAGGTAGCATGTCAGAAAGTATATGATGAAATATTAAAAATTGAAGAAGAGATTTCTGTTACAAAAGAAAGTTCTGATGTATATAAAATAAACTCTAGTGGTGGTAAAAAAGTTTTTGTAAGTGATGATACATTGAATTTATTAAAATTTTCACTTGATATGGCAGAAAAAAGTGATGGTGCATTAAATGTCTGTCTTTATCCGATTGTAAATGCATGGGGCTTTACTACAGAAAATTACAGGGTTCCTCTAGATGATGAAATTAATTCACTTTTACTTAAGACGGATTATAAAAAAGTTAGGATTGAAGAAAATACAGTTTTAGTTGATGAAGGCATGATGCTTGATTTTGGTTCCGTGGGTAAGGGATTTGCAGGTGACAAAGCAATAAAAGTTTTAAAAGAATGTGGAATAAAATCTGCTTTAGTTGATTTGGGCGGAAGTAATATTGAAACTTTAGGAAAAAAAATAGACGGTTCTTTGTGGACAATTGGCGTAAAAAATCCTTTTGCAGACGGTATAATTGGCTTTTTAAAAATTGGTGAAAAAGCTGTAATTACTTCAGGTGGTTACCAGCGTTTTTTTGAAGGTGAAGATGGTAAAAGATATATTCATATTTTTGATGGCAGTAAGGGGCGGCCTGTAGAAAACGAAATGCTTTCATCAAGTGTTGTTTGTGAAAGCGGACTTTACGGAGATGCTCTTTCTACAGCACTGTTTGTAATGGGTTTAAACAAAGCAATTGACTTTTGGAAAAAGTATAATGATTTTGATTTTATTTTTATAACTTCAGATAAAAAAGTTTATGTAAGTGAAGGTCTTGAAAATTCTTTTACTCTTTCTTCTTTAAGTGGGGCAACTGGTTTAGAGATTATTAAAAAATAATTTATTCTTTAAGGGCATCTGTAAGGTAAGGAAGAGCTTCTTCAAGTTTTTCTTTGAGAAGATAGGGTGGATTTATTATAAACATTCCGCTTCCGTACATGTGTCCTTTATGCAAGGCGTTAGAATTATTTTCTTCTTCAAGAAGTAGAGGAGATTTTATTTTAAGTTCAATACGTAAAGATTCGCATGGGTTAAGACCTAATTTTGCTGAGTATTCAAGATTTGTGAGCATTTGAGCCAAAAGATTTTGTTTTGTTGTCAAAAGCGGATACCAAAGGGCAATAATGGCGGTATTCCATTTTTTGTGTACAAGAGAAAGTGTATCTGAAACTTTTTTATAATCGCTTTCGTCTTCGTAGGAAGGGTCTGTTAAAACAAGTCCTCGTTTTATCTGTGGAGGAGTTAAGGCTTCAAGTGCCTGGTAACTGTCTTGTTCAAGAACGCATACAGGTGAGATTGCATTTTTCATATTTTCTTTTAAAAGATTGAATGCTTGAGGATGTTTTTCTATTGCAAATAATTTATCTCCTTTTCTTAAGCTTAATTTTTCAAGCATTGCACTTCCAGCATAAAGTTCTTTATTTAAAAAAGGTTTTTCTGCTTCAAGGTAATCTTCAATTATTTGTGGAAGGGGAAAATTTTTTTGTGAATATAAAAGTAATTTTTTTATTCCGCCTGTAGCTTCATTTGTTTTTAATGCACGCGGATCTTTTAAGTCAAAAAGAGCAGCACCTGCGTGAGAGTCAATTAATGTAAATGGTTTTTCTTTTTTACAAAGGCTTTTTAAAATGTAATTGAGGCAGATGTGTTTTATTATGTCAGCGTGATTGGCTGCATGAAATTCGTGCTGGTAACTTAACATCTTTTTTTAGTCCAGATTTTCAATTTCATCAAGCCAGATTTTACTTGAAGCATCACTTGGCATTCTCCAGTCGCCTCTTGGTGAAAGGCATACGCTTCCAACTTTTGCACCGTCTGGCATACAACTTCTTTTAAACTGCTGGCTAAAGAATCTTTTATAGAAATTTTTAAGCCACTTAAGAATAATTTCGTTTTCGTATTTTTTTTCAAATGCTTTTTTTGCAAGAAAATAAATCTTTGAAGGGCTAAAGCCCCATCTTAAAACGTAGTAAAGGAAGAAGTCATGCAGTTCATATGGACCTACAAGGTCTTCTGTTTTCTGTGAAATATTTCCGTTTTCTGGAGGAAGAAGTTCAGGACTTACCGGTGTATCGAGAATGTCTTTTAGTACAGAAGAAAGTTCAGTCTTTCCATTTAGTTGGGCTTCATCTGCAAACCATGCAACAAGATATTTTACAAGTGTTTTTGGAATTGAAGCATTTACTCCGTACATGGACATATGATCACCGTTGTAGGTACACCAGCCAAGTGCAAGTTCACTTAAATCACCTGTTCCTATTACAATACCATTTGTTTTGTTTGCAAGATCCATTAATATCTGTGTTCTTTCGCGAGCCTGGCAGTTTTCGTAAGTAAGGTCATGAATATTTTCATCCTGTTCTATATCAATAAAATGCTGTTTTACTGCCTTAGAGATGTCTATTTCTTTTAGTGAAGTATTTAAGCTTTGAGCAAGTTTGCAGGCATTACTTTTAGTTCTGTTTGTTGTCCCAAAACATGGCATTGTAATGCAGTGTATTCCTTTTGTGTCAAGAGAACATTTTTTAAAGGCGAGTTCTGTTACGAGAAGTGCAAGTGTTGAATCAAGTCCACCGCTAAGACCTATGACTGCATTTTTTGCATTTATGTGTCTTAGTCTTTTTGCAAGTCCTTCAGCCTGTAGTTCAATTACAGACTTACATCTTATGCTTCTTTCTTTAGTGCCTTCTGGAACAAATGGGTGCTGTTCAATTTGTCTTAAAAGTTCAATTTTACTGTCTTTGTCTTTGTGAGATGAAAAACCAAATATTGTAGATTTTTCACTTAAGTCTACAGAAATTTTTCTTACGGACATATTGTGAAACATGAGGTTTGAATCAGAGAATGTGTTTGTTTTTCTCCTGTCGTGGCTTAATCTTCCTAAATCAATGTCGGCGTAAAGTGCACCTTCAGAAAATAACTGGCTTTCTGCAAGAATAGTTCCGTTTTCTGCAATAATGTTATGTCCTGCAAAAACCATGTCAGTTGTACTTTCGTCATGTCCTGCATCTGAATAAATATAGGCACTCTGAATATGGGCAGAATGTCCTTTTACTAAAAGACGGCGGTATTCTGCTTTACCTATAATTTCATTACTGGCACTTGGGTTAGCGATTACAGTTGCTCCCAAGATACTTAAAGGTACGGAAGGAGGGCAGGGTACCCACAAGTCTTCGCAAATTTCAATTCCTAAAACAAAAAGCGGATTGTTAATGTCTTCAATTAAAATGTTTGAACCAAATGGAATTTCTGTAAGTTTTGAAGAAAGATTTACTTCTGTAGTTGAACACAAGTCTCCGCTCTGAAACCAGCGTTTTTCATAAAATTCACAGTAATTTGGAACATAAGTTTTTGGAACTAGTGCTAAAAGTTTTCCGTTTTGAATTACGGCAGCACAATTGTAAAGGGCATTTTCCACTCTTAGAGGAAGTCCTGTAATTACTATCGAATTTATTTTTTGTGTTTCTTCAATTATGAGTTCCAGTGCTTTTACAGCATTTTCAAGTAAAGTGTCCTGTAAAAAAAGATCGGCACATGTGTAGCCTGTAATCGAAAGTTCAGGGAATACAATTAATTCCGCTTTTTTTTCATTGGCTTCTTTTATATATTTTATTATTGTCTGTGCGTTTGATTTGCAGTCTGCAACTGTTAGAAAAGGAGAGATACTGCATGCTCTTAAAAAATTGTATTTCATGCAGATGAGTATAATGATTTTTTAATTGAATTACTACACAATATGCTGATTGTATTGCACTTAAATTTTTTAACTGTTATTATATTTGCACATTAAAAATATGAGGTAAATTATGAATAAGGCTCTTGAAACGCTTAAGGAACGTGGATTTTATGCTCAGTGTACAGATATAGATGCACTTTCGGCAAGAATGGATAAAGGTCCAATTACTTTTTATGTTGGTTGTGATCCTACAGGTCCAAGTCTGCATATTGGTCATATGGTTCCTTTTTTTGCTTTGCGTCATTTGCGTGAAGCAGGTCATCATGGCTTGGCACTTGTTGGCGGTGGTACTGCACGTATCGGTGACCCTAGTGGTAAGACAGAAATGCGTAAGATGCTTTCATATGAAACCCTTGACGAAAACGTTAAGAAGATTTCTGCTCAACTTAACAAGTTCATCGGTTTCGATGAACATACTTATGCAGTCAACAATAAAGACTGGTTGGCAGATTTAAATTACATTGATTTTCTTCGTGAAATTGGTTCTCAGTTTTCTGTAAATAAAATGCTTACTTTTGAAGCATATAAGCAGCGTCTTGAAAGAGGTCTTTCTTTTATTGAATTTAACTATCAGTTGCTTCAGGCATATGACTTTCTTATGCTTCACCAGAAACATGACTGCGTACTGCAGATTGGTGGTGATGACCAGTGGGGAAACATTACTGCAGGTGTTGATCTTATCCGCAGAAAACTTGGCGGAACTTCAGAACTTAATGCCCAGCATGAATGTTTTGGTCTTACATTCCCTTTAATTCTTCGCGCAGATGGTAAAAAAATGGGTAAGTCAGAAAAAGGTGCAATTTTCCTTGATCCAGAACTTACAAGTGTTTACGATTTCTTCCAATACTGGCGCAATACTCCTGATGCTGATGTTGCAAGATTCTTTAAACTTTTTACTTTCCTTCCTGTAAGTGAAATTGATTCAATTTGTTCAGGAAACATAAATGAAGCAAAAGAAAGACTTGCTTTTGAAGTAACAAAGATTATTCACGGTGAAAAAGAAGCTGAAGATGCTTTAAGTGGTGCAAAGGCTGCTTTTTCGGGTCAGGGGGACAAAACTCACATGCCTACAGTGGAACTTGACAAAGCTCTCTTTGAAAACGGCATGAATGTTACTGATTTGTATTTTGAAACAAAACTTTGTGCAAGTAAATCAGATGCCCGCCGTCTTATTTTGCAGAATGGTGCTGTAATTAACGAAAAAAATGTAAATGACGTTAAGGCTGTTCTTACTGTAAAAGATGCAGACTGTGATGGAGAATTTGTCGTAAAAGCCGGTAAAAAGAAAATCTGCCGTGTTGTATTAAAGTAATTTATAGAAATATTTTTGCAGACAGGTGGTAGTAAAAATGCCATTTGTCTGTTTTTAATACTTTTATTTAAAAAGTTTATGAAAAAGATTTATAAAAAAAGTAGCGATTTTGTCCAGCAATTTTATAAAAAAATTTGGATTTTCAAGTCTTTTAAGCTTTTTTAAACCTTCGTCAGCTTCTTCCTGAGTAAAGGATTTTCTAACATTATTTTCATCCAGTTCTAAAGCTAACTGCTCTTTTTTAGAAAGATTATCAATTATATTTGCATTGATTCTCTGCCAGCCTAATGCTTTTGCAGCTTCAAGTCTGCGTTCTCCAGCAACAAGAACATTTTTATCT
>CAZALL010000055.1:0-10031 GCA_964485955.1 uncultured Treponema sp.
ATAAAAATTATTTTTCATCCTTCCATGGAAAGAAAATTCCCTTTAATGTTCTAGGACCCAAAGTTTCCCTGTCATGTGCAAGAAGTTCATCCCATGGAATATTTTTATTTTCTACATTCTCTGCATCCATGTCGTTTTGAATCCAGTCGTATTTATAAAGTCTTAAGCGAAGAGCCTGTGTTAGAGATAAAAGAATTGAAGTAAAACCCGGTAAAATGCCTGCAGGAAAAACTGCAAACAGTAAAAAAAGCGGATTTGTTCTGGTAAATCCAAAATAAAATGCCAAAATCACAATTGAAAGATGAAGAACATTATTTAATGCGACGGCAATAGAAAAGCCCATGTTATCCAAAAAAATAATAAAACTTTTTTTTAAGGTCTTTAAAAAACTTCCACCCATAAGAGCATGCAAAGGCATAAACCACTGAAGTGCAAGCAGACAGACAAGAGCAAACCAGAAAGAAATTATCATTAAAATTAACCCTGCAATAGATCCGGAAGAACCGTCAGAGGGTTTCCACATATTAAAATAATAAGGAAAACTTATAAAAAGAACCGCAAGCAAGAATGCAATTATAAGTCCTAAAAAAAGCCCCGGAAGAAAAGTCTGCTTTAATTTGCAGAAATAATTTTTAAATGAAGGTTTTTCAAAATTAGCTATGGAAGCACAATTATAACTTTCTGCAAGAACAAACCATGTCATGACAATTATTGAAAGTAAAATTAAAAAAAATCCCAAGAGGCTCTGCCATAAAGCTTTCATCGGAATAAATGCAGTTGCAATGTAAACGGCAGCCAAGGCAAGTAATACAAGATTAAAAAAAAGATTCATTACAATTATATGCCAGAGATTATCCCAGCCGTCAAAAAAATTCTTTTTTACGTAAAATCCAAACATGCTTATTCCTGCAAAAAAATTCCGCCATATTAAAAAGCTTTCAACATGACGGAATAATTTCTTAACTAATAATTTCCAAGAATCTGGAGAAGTTTTTCCTTACCGATAATTTTCATAAAGTTAGCAAGACGTGGTCCCTGATCTTTTGCAATCAAGGCATTGTACATTCCTGTAAAAAGCTGTTTTGCTTCAATACCGTTTGCTGTTGCAATATCATACATAGCCTGCTGTAAATCTTTATCAGTTGCATAAGTTTCCAGTTTTGGAATAACATCACTTACAATTGCTTTAAGGCACTTAAGTACACCTTCACTAAGTTCTGCCTTAGAACCGTCGCTTCTTAAAGCAAAGCGGAATTCTTCAGGAGCACATTCTCTTACCCAATACCATGCGCATACACAGCGACGGCGGAGACATTCTTCCTGTTCAGGCTTTACGTCACCTAAACTTTTTATTACTGCATCAATATCTCCAGAATATGTCTGAAGCAAAGTTGTAAGAAGTCTAAAAGGAACAACATAAGGGCGACTCTCTGGCATACCTTCATTAATCTGGCTTAATTCATAAAGACGTTTTTCACGGCGTCCCAAATCTTCACTCTTAGCCTTTTCTTCACCCCATGCAATTCGTTCAGTACGATCATATGCTTCATACATTGTAATTACATCAATATCAAAACTGATTGCAAATTCGTGATCAGGCTTATTTGAAGCAAAAATATAGCGTAATAATTCAGGCTGATAAACTTCCAGTGCGTCAGGAAGAGCTATAACCTTTCCTTTTGAAGATGACATTTTTCCAGGAAGACCCTTTAAGCCAACAAAGTCATACTTCATTGTAACAGGAGCCTGCCAGCCGTATATCTTTTTTGAAACAAGCTTTGCAGTATCATAACTTCCACCAGGACTTATGTGATCCTTTCCACCTGGTTCAAATACTACTTTTTCTTCATTCCATCTCATTGGCCAGTCAACACGCCAGCCTAATTTAAATTCTTTTGAAGTACGAAGGTCACCCTTTTCTTCATGACCACAGTTAGTGCATTTGTAAGAAATTCCGTATTCACCATCGTAATCTGTAATTTCTGTAGTATCGTGATTACATTTTGCACAGAAAGCTGCTACCGGCCAGTATGTATCTTCTGCCTTCATTTTGTGGGCATCATCACGGTAAGTGTTAAGGCACTGCTTTATAAGTTCACGGTTCTGCATTGCCTTTTTCATTCCTTCAGCATAAAGGTTACTTCTATAGCGTGAAGCCTGATATAAAAATTCAGGATGAATACCTACTCTTGGAAGTTCCTGTTCAATGTCTACTTCATGATGACGGGCATAATTTTCATTGCGGCCAGTTGTATCCGGAACCATTGTAATCGGGAAGCGAAGATATTTTTCAAGTATCTGCGGATCAGGCATATTTGCAGGAACCTTGCGGAATACATCATAGTCGTCCCATGAATAAATAAAACGTACTTTTTTACCACGACTTCTTAAGGCACGGACAACTAAGTCTACTGTCATAATTTCGCGGAAATTACCAATGTGAACTGTTCCACTAGGTGTAATACCCGAAGCACATGTATAAAGAGGAAGATCTCCCCTTTCCTTAATAATCTTATCTGCCATCTGGTCTGCCCAGTGACAAAGATCCTTATTTTGATTTTCGTTACTCATAGCAATACGAGTATAAATAAAAAATGTATTTTACTCAACAAGAGATGTTTTATGAGGTGTAAAAAGCCAGAATGGAAAAACTGCAAGATTTACCTTACCTTCAACAATTTTTGCTTCAGGACTTAAAGGATATTCTTTTTTTAAACGCTCACCTGCCGCAGTATCTGCATTTAAATACCATAAAGTCAGTAAAAGCTGTGGACGAACACTTTTCATTGAATCCATAAGAATATATGCATTCAACAAAGCAATGCTGTCTTTTTCTTCTTTCTCTGACAAAGCCTTACTTAAAGAAGACCATAGTGAATATAAATTTACAAAAGCAATTACATTTTCATCTTTTGAAGAACGCACTGCACTATTTAAATAACGATCGGCACTTTCACTATCCCCTGCACAAAGACAGGAACGTACTGCACAAAGCACAATCTGTTCAGAAGAAACTTTTACAAAACCTGTAGCATCTGATGCCCCAATACCTGCCGCCTTAACATAAGAAGTAGACGCATCTTCGTAAAGACCGCACTGTTCTTCAAGACATCCTGTAAAATACCAGAGGCTTCTTGTGTCAGATAAAGTTTGTGCTTCCCCAATATTTTTTTTTATATATTCAATTGAACTTTTTACATCACTTTGTTTTAAAGCTTCATCTCTTATTTCTAAAGCAGTTTTTTTTGTCTGGGCAAAAATAAATGTTGAGGAAGAAAATAAAAAAATTAAGACAAGAGCTTTTATTTTTTTCATTTTTTTTCTTCTGTACTGGCAGTACTTTCTTCACTTACAGACTTTACATTTTTTTTCTTAGAACGTTCTAGTTTTTTTTCTGCACTGTGATGACCTATTACAAAAGGAATCATTACAATCATTCCGGCAAGAAAGGAAATCATTACTACAAGAATTACAGGCACGTTTTCAAATGAATGAAAAAACCAAAGTGTACATGTATTTCCTAAATTAAATCCAACTAAAACTGCAGCCAGGGCAGTCAATATAATTATTAAAATAAGTCTTACCGGCATTTTATACCCCTTCAATAAATCTGTTGTATTATATTCAATTAAAAATTATTTGCAAAGAGTTCCGCGGAATGTATTTCCATTAAGACAGTCAATATGAACTCTTGCAAAATTTCCAATCATATTTTTTGGAGCTTCAAATACAATACTTTCATCCTGCTGGGTTTTTCCAAACAGTTCATTTTCATTTGAATGACTTACATTCTGCACAAGAACTTCTACAGTTGAACCAACCCTCTTTTGCATTTCTTCACGGGTAATAACTAACTGAAGGTCAATTATTTTCTGAAGACGGGATTTTTTTTCTTCAAGCGGAATTTGATTTTCCCACTTTGCAGCAGGAGTTCCGCTTCGAGGATTGTAATAATACATAAATGCACTTTCATAGCGGACTTTCTTCATTAAATCAACTGTTAATTCAACATCTTCTTCTGTTTCAAAAGGAAATCCCATCATCACGTCTGTTGTTAAAGAGACATCTGGTATTGCCCTGCGGATTTTTTCTACAAGTAAAAGATAATCTTCTCTTGTATATGAACGATTCATTTTTTTTAGTACTGCACTTGAGCCGTGCTGAACAGGAAGATGAATGTGATGACAGAGTAATTTTTCTTTGGCAATTACTTCTATTAATTTATCGCTTAAATCTTTTGGATGACTTGAAACAAAACGCACCCAGTGAATTGGAGATGAAGTTTCTTCTAAGTGACGGCATATTTTTGTAAGCAATTGAGGAAAATCCATTCCATTTTCACCGTGATAAGAATTTACGTTCTGTCCTAAAAGCGTTATTTCCTTTACACCGTAAGAAGAAAGTACATCAAGTTCTTTTATAATTTCATCACACTTTCTTGAACATTCCCTGCCCCGCACATAAGGCACTATGCAGTAAGTACAAAAATTGTTACATCCGTGCATAATTGGAACAAAAGCAGTAAAACTTCCCTTTTCATAAGAAAGACTTGCAAATTTATATTCATGATTATCGTCAAGTTCAATTTTTTGCCTACCAGTCTGTCCCGAAAGTTTTTCTTCAACAGCCTCAATTATTTTTCCAAACTGACCTTTTGCAAATGTTCCTACAACATAATCTACTACAGGATAATCTTTCTGAAGACTCTCCAAAAGTCTTTCTGCCATACAACCCATTACAATTACAGTAAGAGGTTTAGGTCCGTCTTTTACGTATTGTGCAGCTTTTTCAAGAGAACGGGTTTTTGCATCAGGCATTCCGTTTCTAAGTTTTTTAAGACCGTCATAATATCCAAGTCTTCCAAAAATTCTGTTTTCTGCAGTCTGCCTTACAGAACATGTATTGATTATAACAGCATCCGCCGTTTCACAATCTAAAGCCTTCTGCCATCCGCGTGCAATAAATAACTGTTCAACTGCAGCTGATTCTGCAATATTCATCTGACAGCCGTATGTTTCAAAAAAATATGTTCTCATAAAAAAAATCCTAATCTTTTAATTATTCAGAATATCCGTCATATTCAGCAAGGGCATAAGCATTGTGATTATGTATACTTTCTTCATTTTCACATTCTACACTAAAACAAGTAAATGGTTTTTCTGCCTTATCAAATTTCTTTAAGGCAAGATAAACTTCCCTTACTACATCTTCTACAAAGCGCGGATTATCATAAGCGTGTTCCGTAACCCATTTTTCGTCCGGTCTTTTTAAAAGACTATATAATCCGCACGAAGCAGAATTTTCTATTAATTCAATAATATCTTCTATCCAGAAAAAACTTTTGTTCTGCAATTTTACACTGACAATTCCCCTCTGATTATGAGCACCTCTTTGGCTTATTGCCTTTGAACACGGACACACTGTAGTAACAGGGACTTTTGCCTTTATATAAAAATCTTCAGTTGCTTCTGTAACAAGACCTTCGTAAGTCAAACTATAGCACATCATTCCCTTTTCGCCCGTAATAGGTGCTGTCTTTTCCATAAAAAAAGGAAAGGTCATCGAACAGAATGCTTTTTGTGCATTAAGACTTTTTCTTACATCAGAAAGCATTAAAAGAAAATTCTTCATATCAAGATTTTCATGATGCTTGTGAAAAATATCCACAAAACGCGACATATGAGTTCCCTTGTAATGATGGGGAAGATTTACAAACAAGTCTACAGTTGCCGTAGTATTCTGTTTTCCATTTGACCTATCTAATACTGTAACCGGATACTTAAGTCCTTTAACACCAACTTTATTTAAAGGAACTTCCCTTGTGTCCAGAGTGTTTTGTATATCAATCATTTTAAAAGAGTATTCTCCGCTGCTTCAAGAGTATTGTAAATAAGCATGGCAATTGTCATAGGACCAACCCCCTTTGGAACAGGAGTTATGTAAGAAGCAACTTCCTTTACGTTTTCAAAATCAACATCACCTGCAAGATGAAAACCACTTTTTTTACTTTCATCCGCAATTCTGTTTACGCCAACGTCAATTACAACAGCACCTTTTTTTACCATATCAGCCGTAATTGTATTTGCATGTCCAACTGCGGCAATTAAAATATCCGCCTGTCTTGTAATTTCACCAAGATTTTTTGTTCCCGTATGGCAGATTGTTACAGTTGAATTATATTCTTTTCGTGCAAGAAGCAGGGCAAGAGGTTTACCTACAATATTACTTCTTCCTACAATAACTGCATGAGCACCATTTGTGTTTATATTCATTTTTTTTAATAAAACTAAAATACCGTGGGGAGTACATGGCAAAAAAGATTTTTTTCCTATCACAAGATTTCCCATGTTTACAGGATGAAAACCGTCTACGTCTTTTTGAGGACTAATTGCCATTGTAATTTTTTCTTCATTAATATGCTTTGGTAAAGGAAGCTGAACTAAAATTCCATGAACACTAGTATCATTATTCAGTTGTTCAATAAGTTTTAAAAGTTCTTCTTCACTAGTATTTTCTTCAAGGACTACACTTCTATCTGCCATGCCTGCTTTTTCTAAAGCCTGTCTTTTTCCTGTAACATAACTTACACTTGCCGGATTATTGCCAACTAAAATTACTGCAAGACAAGGTGTAATTCCTTTTTCCTTTAATGCACAAACTTTCTGAGCAACATCAGATTTTACTTCTTCTGCAATAGATTTTCCGTCAATTATAACTGCACTCATTGTAACCTCTTTAGCCCCCGTTAGTTGAATTTAAGCAGTAAAAACTGTAAACTTGTAGGCCACTGGTAAATTTTGCTGGTATTCTACAAAATTAAGTAATTCTTGAAAAGTGAGGACCTATGAAACGAGTCATTTCCATATTATGCATTTTTATGCTTTCCCTAACTTGTATTTTTGCTCAGGAAAATCAAAATCCAGAAGATCCGTCTGTAACTGAACCAAATACAATTGAATTTAAATACGTACCATACCAGGCAGGTGATCAATATTTAAGAATTTCAGTTGCAGTATCTTTTCCTTTAGGTTTTGGCGATTTATTCAGCGGAAATCAAAAAATGAACATTGGAGGAGCCGGAACATTAGGTTACCACTACTTTGTACTTGACTACCTTGCCCTTGGTGCAGAAGTAAGTTTTGGCTTTAACACAACAATCGGAAGCCATACATACAATTACGTTCCAATTCTCTTTACTGTAACAACAGTTCCTACAGTAAATAAATTTGAATTCCCAATTACACTTGGAATTGGTTTTGCAACAGAAAATTACAATAATTACAAATATTTTCCAGGTCTTGCACTTAAGGCAGAAGGTGGAATCTATTACCGCTTTTCTTCATCATGGTCAGCCGGTTTTGAAGCAACATACCGTTTCTTACCTCAGTTTGCAGGTCTTTACAGTTCCAGTGCCCACAACATCATGGGTAATTTCTTAAATCTTACACTTGGTGCAAAGTACCATTTCTAATTTAAGGGGAATAAAATGAAAAAACTTATTACATTAACAGCCTGCTTACTTGCACTCACCTGCACTTTATTTACTTCCTGCCATGACGATATTTATTACATGATTAAACAGGAAGTTGCCCTTGAAGAAAAAGGCATTTCTGGCGATATAGAATCAATTGTACGCTTTACATGCGACTCAAAAGAATATATCTATCTTACAAATGGAAAACTCTACCGCCGCGACATTACACAAGCATCTACAACTTCAGGTCTTTATAATGAACAGTGGGAAAGAATTATTAATCCTTCAGACTCAAGTTCAGACTTTGCAGGTGAACAGATAATTTATCTTGCAAGCGACTCTACTTATCTTTACGCAATGACAACCAGTTATGAAGAAGATGACAACGGATACAATGTTCAATCTTACAGAAAAATTTACTGTACAAAAAAAGGTTTTCCTTCTTCAAAAGCAGACTGGACAGACATCACAGAAACTTTAGGAATTTCAAAAAGCAATGTAGGAACAACTACTTCTGTTGACCAGATTAAAACTTTATTTTCAAACAGAGCATATGAACAGACTAATAGAAAAGCTTATGTAAGGCTCTACAATATTGCAGGAGATTCAGCTACACACATCTACCAGTTAAACGGAGAAAATGCTCCTTCATTAATTGCAGACGGAACAAACAACGCTTCTTCATCTTCCATTCAGGCAGTTTACTTTAATGGCAGTGACTATTTTACAGGAACTAAAGCCACAGCCGCTAATGACAAATACATTTACTATGCTTCAGGTTCAGCACTTTATTATGCAGACTCATATGATGCAAGTTCAAATGCATTTTTAACAGGAAGTGAAAGTGCTAAATCAGTAGCCCTCGATAAAGGACAAATTTTAGACATAGCTGTAAGCAAAGATTTTCTTCTTTTAGGTACAGTAAACGGAATTGCACATGTAACCCTTGACGCAAACAGCATTCCGGCATCTGCAACAACAGCATTTACAAACAACGCAGTTTCAACACTGACAAGTGCCTACCGCGTATATACAGTTTTTTCCCGTGATCCTTATGTAAATGAATACGATAACGACCTTTGGGGAACAACTACAATCTATGGAAGTCTTTCTTCTTCTTCAACAAGCGGTCTCTTTAATGAACTGGGACTGTGGGCTTACTACCCTGACAGAACTGCTTCAGGAAGCACATACGGTACATGGAACAAAGATGGTACTGCAGACGGTGAGTCAAAAGGAAACTAAATAAACTTTGCAGGATTTATTTGAACAAGTATCTTCATCACACGAACCCTTAGCCTCAAGAATGCGGCCTAGAACCTTAGATGAATACATAGGACAGGATCACATCGTAGGCAAGGGTCGTCTTTTAAGAAGGGCAATTGCAGCAGATCAATTAACTTCAGTAATTTTTTACGGTCCTCCAGGAACAGGAAAAACAACTTTAGCAAGAGTAATAGCAAACCACACAAAATCAAATTTTATTACACTCAATGCAGTTCTTACAGGTGTAGCAGACATTCGTAATGCCATAAGTCAGGCTGAAGAACAAAAAAAACTCTATCAGAAAAAAACAATTCTCTTTGTTGACGAAGTTCACAGATGGAATAAAAGTCAGCAGGATGCTCTTCTTCCATGGGTAGAAAATGGAACAATTATTTTAATCGGAGCAACAACAGAAAATCCTTTTTTTGAAGTAAACAAAGCACTAGTTTCAAGAAGCCGTGTATTTCAGTTAAAGGCTCTTACAAAAGCTGATCTTACAAAAGCAGCTCTCATGGCCATAAATGACAAAGAAAGAGGTTACGGAAAATGGAAAGTAGTATTTGAAGAAGGAGCCTTAGAACACCTTGTAGAAACAGCAAACGGAGATGCCAGAAGTCTTCTTAACGCCCTTGAACTTGCCGTAGAAACAACTCCTCCCCAATGGGCACCAGATGCAATTCCTTCACAACCTGCCTTTGGTTCTCAAATATATATTTCTAAAGAAACCGCAGAAGAATCCATTCAAAAAAAAGCCGTTCTATACGACAGGGACGGAGACTATCATTATGACATTATTTCTGCCTTTATAAAAAGTTTAAGGGGCCGCGACCCGGATGCAGCAGTCTACTGGTTAGCCCGCATGGTAAAAGCTGGAGAAGATCCAGACTTTATTTTTAGAAGAATGTTAATCAGTGCATGCGAAGACACTGGACTTGCAGATCCAAATGCAATTACAATCGTACAAAACTGTGCTGCTGCCTTTGACAGAGTTGGTATGCCGGAAGGAAGATTTTTTTTAACTCATGCTGCCCTCTACCTTGCAACCGCCCCAAAGTCAAATTCATCCCTTGCATTTTTTGATGCCTTAGAAAGCGTAAAAAAAGAAGATGCAGACGTTCCAAACCATTTAAAAGATTCATCCCGCGATGCCCAGGGTTTTGGACACGGAGCAGGATACCTCTACCCCCATGCCTACCGTGACCACTGGGTTGCCCAGCAGTATCTTCCAGACACTTTAAAGGGAAGAATATTCTACACTCCTTCAACTCAAGGTTACGAAAATATAATTCGC